>DAOOIT010000127.1 GCA_035384565.1 Planctomycetota bacterium
ACTGCGCGGGGTCGGCGGGGATTTCGGGGACGTCGGGTTCCTCGCCCGGCTCCTCCGGCGGCTGCGGGCAGTTCGGGCAGTTGGGGTCGAGTTGGAACACCCGGCCATCGGAGGTGTGGAGCCTGTAGTCAGCGTTGGGCACAAGGGTCTCGATGGTCCCATCGGGCAGTGCCGCCTGGATGGCGCCGGCGCGCACGCAGAGGATCGTGCTGTCGGGCAGGATGAACACATATGCCCCTCGGTCGAGGTCGCGCCGCTTCGTACCCTCAGGCAGTTCCAGGAACGGGCAGCGGTCGAACGGTTCTTCCCCGCAGGGGTCGGGGAAGGAGGCGAAGTACTGCTCGGCGGCGCGGCGATGGCGCTCGAGGACGTCGTCGACCTGGAGCTTGAGCTCGTCCTGGCGCCGGAGTTGCTCCGCCAGGGTCTCGGCCATCTGGTCGAGCTTCTGGGCCATCGCGCAGAGAAGCTCCAACTGCATCTTCTGCGCCACGGCCTCAGCGGGGAGCTTGATGGGGCACTGGAGCATGGCGAATTCCCCTTGGCGTCAGGTCTTCTGGCCGCAGCAGGTCGACGCCCTCTGGCCGGCCAGGCGCGCCGCCTCGTCGCGGGTGAGTTCGGAGAGGAGCCACGCCGCCCAGCGGAACGCGATGTGGCGCAGCTTGCAGCCGGCGTCCGAGGGCGTATGGAGATCCCCGCGTTCGAGCGCGTCGAGCCGGCACGGGCCGCCGCAGGCGAGCCGGATCGGGCAGTCCAGGCACCTGGCATTCAGGTAGAAGCGGGGGTCCAGCCAGGGCGCTCGGAGCGATTCTTCCAAGCCGCCCGCGGCCAGGCTGCCGACGGCGCTCGGTCCCTCGCGATGGCAGGCGCAGACGCGGCCGTCGGGCGCCACGGAGACCGTGCCGTTGCCGGCCTGGCATTCGGAACAGGCCGCCTGGCGGAAGGCGAGGCGCCGGGCGAACCGGACCAGCGGCTCGAACGAGGCCGCGCGGCGCGGGCGGATGCGATCTCGCAGGTATCCCGCGGCCTGGCCATACTCCGCCTCGACGGCTCCCCAGTCGGCCGTGGGGGAGTCGAAGCTCAAGGGATGGCCTGGCGCGGCCGCGCCGCAGGCGGACTCCGTCAGGCTGGCGGGTTCGAGCGAGACGTGGGCGGCGAGGCCCTCGTCGAGCAGGCGATGGTGGTGTTCGAGGCGCTCCCTCAGCCTCATTCCCGAGGCGGCGAAAGTGCCGCGGAGCGTCGTCCGTGCCGCCAGGCGAAGCCCCTTGAGCAACTTCAGGCCGCGCAGCGTCGCCTCATAGGAATCCACCCCCGCGCCGCCGGGGCGGCTCTGGTTGTGGATGTCGCGTGGGCCGTCGAGCGAGACGATCAGATCGAACCCTTCGCGGTCGAGGAAGGCGGCCTTGCCGGCGTCGAGGGGGGTGCCGTTGGTGGTCAGGTGGAACCCCGGGCGGCCCGGGCCGCGATAGACGTGCCGGGCGTACTCGACGATCTCGGTGAGCAGGCCCCACTCCAGGAGCGGCTCGCCGCCGAAGAAGGCGACGGTCGCCGGCCCGTGGGGCGGCAGGAGAAGGTCCAGCGCGCGCCGCGCCATGTCCGGCGTCATTCGCGCACCCGGGGCGCCGTCGCCCTTCCGCACGAAGCAATACTGGCACCGCAGGTTGCAGGCCCGCGTCAGGCAGAGGACCAGAGTGTCGGCGTGGTCACGGATCGGCGGATGGGGGAAGTCGGGCCGGAAGGGCGAGGCCCATTCCTCGTCCCCTCCGCCGCCGACGGCCAGCGTCATGGCGTTGGCGTCGTAGGCGAACGTCTTCCCGCCGGCCTCGAAGCGGTACACCTGCCGCGGGGCGGGCTTGACGAAGACCGCGGGCTTGACCCGGTCGGCGACGTTCAGGACGGCTCGTTCGGCCATAGGGTTGCTCCTGCAGGCGCGGGGAACGGGCTAATGGCACAGCGGCGTGCCCGACAGGATGGAGCACCGGAGGACCGGCTGAGGCTCGCCGGCGAGGCGCTTCCTCAGGACGAAGCTGGCGTACTCGTCGCCGCTCAGGGCCACCAGGTGGACGGGAGCCCTCTGGCGGAACTCGTCCACGGCCTGGATGACGCCGTAGCCCTTCACGTCGGTGTAATCGTGGCCGGTGATGTAGCCGCCGGGCTTCACCTTGGGGAACCAGGCCTCGAGGTCCTGCATCATCCCGGCGAAGCCATGATTGGCGTCGAGGAAGACCCAGTCGAAGTGCCCGTCGGGGAACTCCTGGGCCGCCTGTGCCGACGTCTTGCGGTGGACGGCGACCTGGCCGGCCTCGATCTTCCGCTGGAACCGGCCGAGGACGAGTTGGTAGAGTTCGTCGCCCTGGCCGGTCACCCCGCCGCTGGAGACTTCGCCAGCCCAGGGGTCGACCAGGTGGAGCGTCGCCGGCCGGTTGAGGTCGAGAATCGTCTGGGAGAAGCAGCCCTTGAACACCCCGATCTCGGCCGCGACGCCGCCCTGGGGCAGAAGCGGCAGGATGTCCGCCTTCGCCGGGACACGGGCGAAAGGCTCGATGGCGACCGCGTGCTCGTCCGTGCCTGGCGGGAACCAGGGCGGCACGCCGAACCAGCGGCGGAGGCGGTTCGTCTCGCGGACGTAGACGTCCCTGGGTTCCAGGCGCACGAAGTGGACGAACGTCGGCGAGACCACGGGGTCTTCGCCGTAGGCGCAATGCCCGCGCAGGACGTCGATGTCGTAGGGGCCTTTGCGGGCGGTGTACATCAGGTTCTCGCGGGGCGGGACGGGCTTGAGGCCGAGGAGCGCCATCGCCGCGGCGAAGAGCGGCTCCTCGTTGTGGCCGCGCGCAGGGTCCGAGTGGCGGTACGAGAGGTAGTCCCTGTGTTCCTCGTAGTAGGCCCGCGCGCGCCGGAAGACGTTCCGGGCGGCCTCGCTCTGGTCGAAGTACATGAACCCGCCGTTGTGACGGATCATGTGGGGCAGGCCCATGCGGGCGATCAATTCGGCCACGTCGGGGAACTTGCAGTATGGGCCCCGCCGAATGGCATCGCCCACGACGCTGAAGGGGACATCCCTCAGCCGGTCCCAGAAACAGCCGGCGTCGCCCTTGGCCATGAGGCAGTCGGCGTCCAGGTACATCGTCCGCTCGAAGGGGCTGTAGTTCTGAAGCTGGAGCTTGGCGTCGAGGCCAGGGAGGAGGCGGCTCGACTTGGCCTCGATGATGGCGTCGAAGAACGGCCTGAGGGTCTGCGGGACCTCGACCCGCTCGTCGTGGAGCAAAGCGATGGGCCGCCGGTCCTTGTGCTTGACCGACAGCGCCAGGTTGGCCGCGAACTCGACGTAGCGCCCGTGGCCTGTCGCCAGGGTCAGATAGCCCTCTTGGGTGGGGAATGCCGCCATAGGAGAACTCCTTTCGTGCTCAGTCCGTGAAGTAACGGTTTCGCGCCGCCTCGCGGCGCTCGTGATGTCCCGGCCTCTGGTTGAGGCCGACCCCCATCTGCTCGAGGTCCCCGAGCCGGCCCCGGAACAGCGCGGGGACGATGTGCCGGCCCGGCTTGCCGCCCGCGAGCATCGAGGAGAGGGCGATGTCGTCCGCGTCCCGCGCCACGTCGAAGGCCGTGGTGAACGTCACCCGGTTCAAGGCGCTCCTGCGGAAGAGCATCATCCTGCCCTTGATGATGGAGACGGGGGTGTCTTCCCCCGGCTGGGCGACGTGCTCGCAGTGCCTGTAGGGCTTCCCGAAGACGAGCTTCACCCCCTCCGGCCCGATGACCGCGTTCGGGTCGCACTGGCCGAGGAACGCCAGGGCGTCCTCGAGGACGAACTCGTCCTTCAGCACCAGGTCGTCGTCGAGGGAGCAGACGAACTCGGTCGCCGCGCGCGACGCCATGAACCATCGAGGCCAGCAGCCCATGTTCTCTGAGGAATCTACCTGCCATCGGACCCGCTCGTCCTGGAAGGGGGCGCCGTTGTTCCAGAGGAAGATGACGGGCTTGGCCGTTTGCCTCGCCAGAGAGTCGAGCACCTTGGGCAGGTTCTGGGGCCGCTTCCAGTTCAGAAGGACGGCGGTCACCCGCGAGAGGCGGCTCTCGAGGCCGACCCAGGCCGCCTCCTCGCCCCGGGGCAGGTTGATGTTCTGGAAGAGGCGGCACTGGGTGTCGAGAAGGACGTCGGGGTAGAAGCGCCGGAGCAGCTTCTTGAGAACGCCCTGGTCGCTCCGCAGGAACCGCTCGTCCCCCGGCCACGGCTCGGCCTCGGCCGCTGCGGCGAAGAAGCCCCGGCAGAACGCCGTCTCCCCGATCCACATCCCCGAGTTGAGGTAGCGCCAGGGCGACGTGGCCCCGGGGAGGGAATCCTCGAACCGCCGGAGCTCCGCGATCTCGGGGAAGCAGTGCGTCTCGGCCCCGATGAGGAGCCGGCAGGAGAACTCCCGCTGGAACCGCTCGAGGACCGCGAGCGGGTGAGCCAGGACGAGGACGTCGGCCGCGTCGAGGCCCATGACATAGCGGGTCTGGACGCCGCCGAGCGCCTCGCGGGTCAGGCGGATCTTGTGGAGGTTCTTCCACTCCTTCACCCCCTGCCCGAGGACGAGATAGGGTACGCCGAGATGGTCGAGGCAGCGCTGGAGGACGCCGGGGGCGGCCTGGTTGTTCCAAGTCAGGATCGTCAGGTCGCCGGCGGGCCCGAACTGCCTCGCCGGGGTCTGGAAGAACTCGGCCTGGAGGTCCTGCCAGAGCTCGTTCTTCCCGGCGAGGCCGGGGGCGTGGACGACCAGGGGCCGGGTGTCGAAGACCAGGTTCACGACGGCGGGCATCCTGCCGGTGAGAGGGCACTCGAACGGCCCGAAGTGTTCCACCAGGCTCTGGCGGAAGCCGGGGTCGTGCCGGCAGGCGTCGCAGTGCATGCGGGAACGGCAA
The DNA here is from genome assembly GCA_035384565.1 of Planctomycetota bacterium. Classification (NCBI taxonomy): domain Bacteria; kingdom Pseudomonadati; phylum Planctomycetota; species Planctomycetota bacterium. The sequence goes on from DAOOIT010000127.1 coordinate 4,903, forward strand.
TGGGGCAGTTCCGTGAAGCTCATAGGGCCCCCTCCCCGCTGAGGGTGTACCGGCCGGTCTCGCCGCAGACGCCGCTGCGCAGGGTGCCCGAGCCGACGGGATGGTCGCCGGCGCACTCCAGGGCGGCGGGGTAGTCCTGGGCGGGCCAGGGCGTGCCCAGGCCGACCTCGACCACCCAGTTCTCGCCGAGCCGGCGGACGTCGACCTTGCCCGTGGCGTCCACCCACATTTCCGGCTGGGTGCGGCCCAGGACGTAGGTGCCGTTGTGCCGAGCGCAGACGCCTGTGAGCCCGCTGACGATCATGGTGATCGTTTCTGCCCCGTCGCAGACGGGCACGGGCGGCTCCTCGTCCTCGTCGTCGTCCGGGGGCGGTGGGGTGCCGCCTCCCCCGCCGCCGGAGAGGTACTCGTCGCAGGGGCACTCGACCGAGACCTGGACGTAGCGGACGTCGCACGGGTCGCCCTTGCGCCAGGCGAGGATCATGGTCACGCCCCGGACGGTGCCGAGGGTCACCTCGCCGGAGGAGTTCACCGAGGCGAGGCCGATGTTGAGGACGCGGTACTCCATCTGGTTGCGATCGGCCCCGTAGACCGTGAGCGGGAACGTGATCAGCGTCCGGGAGCAGTTGACGCGGACGCTCTTGGGCATCACGTCCCAGTAGTCGAGGTTCAGATTGTCGAGCGTCTGGCAGTCGAGCGTCATGGCTTTACACCAATGTGTCCTCACTGGCGGTGACGATGACGGCCCCGCAGGCGGTGAGATCGCCCAGCCGGGCCGATGGGCTTCCCTCGATGATCGTGTCGGGGTCGCCGGTGACGATCGGGTTGATCCCGTGCATCGGACAGAGGTGCAGGTCGCCGAGCCGCGCGGCGGGCCGGCCGTTGACGTAGGTGCGGACGGCTGCCGTGATGATGAAGCCCATGTGGTTCGTCATATCGCCAAGCCTTGCCTGAGGAATGGCCATGTCTCTTGCCCTGTGTCAGCCACGAGCTACGAGCCGCGAGCTTCGAGCCAGAAGAAGGCTCATTCTGTCTTGTCCTTTCAGGCTCGCGGCTCGTGGCTCGCCGCTCGCAGCTGCCCCGTCACGGGTTGATGAACACGAAGTTCTTCGCATCCACGGTGATGTTGCCGTTCACGGCGTCCATGCGGATGAAGCTGCCGACCTTGTCGCGGACGAAGATGTGCTCGCGGCCCGCGGTGGAGTCGATGATGATCTCCTGGCGGAAGCTCAGGCCGGAGATGACCACCCGCTCCCTGCCCTTCGTCGTGTCGAGCAGGATGCGCTGGATGCGGCCGCGGCTCTTGTCGTTCGACTGGACGTAGATCTTCTCGCGGTCCTTCCATGCCTCCCAACGGACGAACTGGCGGCAGAGGTCGGTGATCTCGATGCGGGCCTTCTGGTCCTTGATGTCCGAGCCGATGTCGAGCTGGTCGCCGGCCTCCGCCTGGCGCGTACGACGAGGCAGCGCGTTGCCCCTGTCCTTGGGAAGGAGCACGGGGCATTCGAACCGCATCATCTGCCCGCCGCGGTCGAGGATGGCCAGGAACTCCTCCTCGTCCTTGTCGTCGGCCACGATGGTGTGGCCCGTCTCGGTCTTGAGCAGCACCTTCCGCCGGGGGCAGTAGTAGTCGGGATGGCCGTGGAACTTCCCGTGCTCCTTGTGGTCGGAGGGATTCCCTGCGTGGTCGGCCTTGTCCTCGCAGTCGAGGCACTTGGCCTCGCCGCACAGGCGCTTGGCCTCCTCGGGCTGCTCCCCGGGGTTCGACTTGGCGAGCCAGACGCCAACCCAGATGGGGTATTGCACGTCGCCGCCCTCGAACTCGGCCCAGACGGAGGCCCCCTCCTCGGGCACGAGGAACATGCCGATGTCCTGGTTCCCGCCGTAGGGGAAGCAGGGCGACGCCCAGTCGGACCAGTGGTCCTTGCCCGTGCCGAGTACGGCGGGGATCTCGAGGCGGCACCGCCCCAGCCGCTCGGGGTCGTTGTTGTCGCGTACAAACGCGCGGTACTTCCCGAACCACCGGTGCCGGTACCGTTCCTGCTGGTCCCTGTCGTACACGTCGAGCACGTCACTTCCCCTCGGTTTCTTCGCCGGTCTCGGCGTCCACCGTCACCATCGGCGGCGGCTCCTCCTTCGGCACGGGCGGCGCCTCTCGGTCGTTCTGCTGCGCCTTGGCCTCCTCGGATTTCTGCCCCGCTCCTTTGCCCAGGGCGTTCTTCTTGAGCTTCAGCTCGCAGGAGTAGCCGCCCTCGCCGATCTCGTGGCGCACGCTGTCGACGTAGTAGACCCCGGAGAATTTCTGCCCCACGCCCTTGATCTCGACGTTCTGCTTGGCCTTCAGCGCGGGGATGCCGATCGCCACGGCCGTGGCCTCGACCTGGCCCATCTCGGCCTTCTTGAACTTCCCCTCGGCCTTGTCCTGTGCCGGCTCCTGCGCCGGCTCTTCATGGAAGCCTTCCGTCCGCTCCGGCGAGTCGACGACATGGCCGCTCTCCTCCTCCTGGTAGCTCTCCTCGCCAGTGTTCCCGTCCACGAGGTAGGTCTTCTTGCCCAAGGCCGTGCGCTCCGGGGTGTTCTCGTTCGAGGCCGTCTCCTCGACCGGCTCCTTCTCGCGGGGGTCCACGCCGATGGCCTTCGTCTCGGTCCCTTCCCCCTTGGCCCCCTGGCTCTTCGACGCCGGCCGGAAGCTGCGGAGGACGCCCTTCACGTCGGTGAAGTACTCCAGCGCCATCGCCGGCTCCTCCTGGAGCGCGGGCGGGTGGAAGTGAAGCTCGTCGTCCTGGACGTAGAAGACGTAGCCGGTGACGCCGTCCCCGTCCTTGTCGCGGGCCTTCTCGGCTAGGTCCTTCAGGAAATCCGCATCCGAAATATTGCTCTGGACGATCCGCAGGTGCCGGACCTTCGTGGGGGTGACCTTGGGCGTCAGGCCGTGTTTCGCGGCGATCTCCTCCGCGATCTCGGAGTAGAGGATGCCCGGCGGCGGCTTCGTCCAGACCTTCTGGGCCTCCTTCCCCGCCAGCTTGAAGCCCTTGTCGTAGGCGCGGAGGGTGATCGTCGGGTC
>DAOOIT010000128.1 GCA_035384565.1 Planctomycetota bacterium
ATCGTAGGTGGCTTCCCTCGTCCTTATGCTCTGCTCCTTTCTCTCGTCCCCACGCCCTGCTCCCCTTTCTCGTCCCTACGCTCTGCGTGGGGACGTGCCTCTTGGCCGCTCCGCGGCCTCTTCGTCTTCGCGGAGGAATTGACGCGGGAGTCACGAACCTCCCGCGGGCTCCAAACCCGCGGGAGGTTGGGGTTCTCGGCACAGCCCTCCCGAAGAGCCGCCCGGTCCGCGCAGAGCAGGTATGCCCACGCCCTGCGCCAGGCCAGTCGAACCAGGATCGCCAAGCCCGCAGGAGCCAGAAACAACCACCCTGCCGCCGGACGATGACAGCTCTCGATGGGATGCATGGCAGGGCGGCTCCTCACAGAGCCGCCCTGGCCGCGCGCGGGATGCTCAGATCGGCTTGGCGATCTTGTAGGCCTGGCCCTCGATCACGATGATCACCGCCTCCTTCTCGGCCAGGTAGCGGCCCACCGACGGGTGCTTGTTCACCAGGGCGAAGTACTCGTCGCTGAAGGGCTTCACCTCGATGAGCTTGTCCTTGTGCCTCGCCTCGTCGTACAGGCTGTCCACCAGGAAGCCATCTGCCCGCCGGTAAAAGGTCTTGTCGCCGATGTTCACGATGGTCTTCGCGACGGCCTTGTCGAGTTCCATGTCCTTCGCCTCGTCGGCGGCGAAGCCATAGAGCTCGCCGCCGCCCTGGCGGCCGCCGGCGGGGGCCGGCGCCGCGCCGCTCTTGGCGTCGGCGAGTTGTTTGGCGCGCTCGACCGCGCCACGGCCCTCGTGTTCTGCGCCCAATCGGTCGCCCGCCTCGCGCAACCGGGTGGCGAGCTGCGGCCGCGCGCCGTCCTCCACCACCAGGAACGAAGTGTAGGGCGTCACGATGCCGTACTGCTTGCCCAGCTTCACAATCTCGTCCTCGAGCTCCTTGTTCTTGCCGCGCAGGCGGATTTCGTCGAGGAGATAGGCCACCTTGCGCACCGCCCACAGGCGGGGCAGGAAGCCGTTCTCGGCCGTCTCGGCGAAGGTGGTTTCATAGACGAACTCCTGCGGCTTCCCCGCCACGGTGCCTGAGAGCTTGATGGCCTTGGCCCCGCCGCCCTGGAACCGCCCGAGCAGCACGAGCTGCGTGCCGCGGAAGAGGTCGGGCAGCGCCTTGGGATACACATCGGCCGTCTTCAGTCCGGGGATCTCGAGCTTCAGGTCCGAGAGCACGGGGTTGGCCACCTTGGCGTAGAAGTTGGACACCTTGACCTCGATGTTCTCCTTGGGCGTCACGTAGTCGGACGCGCCGCGGTTGTCGCCGGCCAGGCGGTCGAGGAGTTCGGTGTTGACGTCGTAGCCGACGCCGAAGACGAAGAGGCGCGCCTTCTCGGCGTTGCCGGCGGCGACGGCCTTGAGGATCGCCTCGATGTTCGTCTCGCCGATCGTAGGCAAACCGTCCGTCATGAAGGCGATCATGGGCAGGCCCTTCGCGCCCTTGATCAACTTGAGGGCCAGCGTGAGAGCGTCGTAGATGGCCGTGCCGCCGCGGGCCTCGATCTTGTCAATGAACTCGAGGGCGGCCTGGACGTTCTCCTTCGTGGCCGGGATGAGGGCTTCGCGGAAGGCGACCGGCTCGGTGGCGAAGGTGATCAGGGCGAAATGGTCGGCCGGCTTCAGGCTGTTCACGCAGAAGCGCAGCGCGCCCTTGGCCTGCTCGATCTTCTCGCCCGCCATCGAGCCCGACGTGTCGGCCACGAACACGATGCTCTTCGGCTGCGCCTCGCCCGCCTTCTCCTCCACGCTGGGCGTCACCGTGAGCAGGAAGTAGCCGTCCTCGCCCGCCGGCTTGTGGGTGATCACGGCCACGCCGACGTCGTTCTTCGATGTGCTGAAGTAGAGCTTGAAGTCCCGCTCGGGGTCCACCTTGGCGCCCTCGAAGCCAAGAGTCGCCTCGCGGTCGCTCGCGCGTTTCACGTCCACCTGGTGGCTGGGCGAGTAGACGGTCTTGATGCCGTCGGGCTGCTCGACCTTCACGCGCAGGGCCACGGCGCCGATGGTGCCCGCCTCGGGCCTGGCCGAGCGGAAGGGGTAGGTGAACTCGTAGAGGCCGCCCTCGGCCCTCAGCGCCAGCGAATAGGTGAGCTTCACCTTGGTCTCGGAGTTCGGGTTCATCGGATACACGCGGCACTTGAGCATCTTGGTGCCCATGAACTCCAGCAGGCCGGGGTCCTTCATCTGGCGCACGATGCCCTCGTAGATGCCGCGGGCCTTGTCCGCGTCGAGCAGCTCGCCCTTCACCATCTTCCCGTTGATGTCCATCTCGAAGTTGTCCACCGACGCGTTGGCCTCGAGGGGGAAGAAGTAAGTGCCTTCCATCACATAGGGGTTGGGGTTGTAGAAGACGGCATTGACGGCCACCTGGGCCACCGCGCCCTTGATCGTGATGTCGGCCGTGTGCGAGCGGGTCTCGAGGGCCTGGCGGGGCGGCATCTCGGGCCGCACGATGGGCATGGGCGACGGGACCACGCGGCAGGCCGCGGCGTCCTGCGCCGCAAGTCCAAACACGGCAAGCACAAACGCCACGCAGCCCGCTGCTCTTGTCGCCTTCATCTGCTTCTCTCCTTCTGGGTGCCGGGACGGCAGGGGTTCAGCCCGTGTTGTTGGACGCGGCGCGGGGGACGAGAGTTCCCAACGGGCTACTGCGAAGCGGGAGGGCTGGTTGCGGCCCTTTCCTCCTCATACGCGCTCAGCGCTCTGTGAATCATTGCTTCCACGTCGGGGGTGGTGTTACTCCACACAAGATGCACTGCCGGCTGCTCTCGGTGGAACACCCTGAAGATCTCATCGGCAAACGCTTGGCCGATCATCGGCACACCCCGGAAGTCGAGCATCACCTCCCGGAACCTGCCGAACCGCGCAACAAGCCGGCGAGCCTGCGAACGCGAGATGAGATTCTCCTGCCCATAGCGAAGGAGTTCGACGGGGACATGCGTTCGCGAAAAGTCGTAGCCTGCCGGGTCCCTGGCGAAGCGATCGAACACCTCTTTGATCGTTCGCGTCGAGCGCGTGCTGATGGTCATGCTGACGAGTGTTCCCCCGTCGCTTCCTCGACTCTCCAGCAGCCAATCGTCGTCCGGCTCCATGTGGCCGAAGAACAGCCCGCCTGAGAGGATCGAGAACTCATCGAACATCCGGATCGTGAAGAAAATGCCCTCCCCCGTGTGGCCGTGTGGATCGGTCGTGAGCTTGCCCTTGGCGAGTTCCAGGATTGCGTGGCGCTCGTCGTCGAGCCCGAGCTTCTCCTTGATCTTGCGGAAGATGCCCACGCCGTTGTCCCAGATCGCGATGCCCACGGCATCCCCAGCCAGCGTCACTGTAACATGGCACGTTGTTCCCTCAGAGTGCTCGAGCGCATTGTTGAAAATCTCTGAGAAGCCGTGCTGGCATATAGCCAGCACATTCCCCGGCAAAACCGCTACGGCCTCGGCCGGCGCCGACGTGAGCGCAGGTGCCACCTGCTCACGCCACACGCGGTCCTCGCTCACACCGGGGGCGATGGGGAACGCGCGGCTCAGGCACACAAGTTCCTTAAGCCGGTAGACGCGGCTGCGCGTGCGTCCTATTGCCTCCAGAATGCCTCTGCCAACGAGGTCCCGCAGATGCCGAGCGACGGACTGCCTGGTGATGTCGAAGCGCTCCGCGGTGACTCGAGCGATGTCGCGGGGATGCTCAGCAACGTTGGAGATGATGAATGAGCGGATCGCCTTGGTCTGAGCCTGTGCCATGGGAGCGCCCTATTGTAAGCATGCGTTACCCACATTCACAACATCTCAAGCTCTATTGTAACCCATGGCCATCCGTTTTGTCAACATGATCCCGACGTGTCGCGTGGCACGCTGCGCACGTGGCCTGGGAGCTTATATTGCGGATTGTCGTAGACAAGCGTCCCGCGTGTCGAGGGGCCGACGAAAGCCGCAAGCGGGACGCTCGCGGCTCCGCTTGGCGCGGGCGTTTCCCATTCTGGGACCTTCTGCAACAGCAATTACTCAGGCTTCCTTGCGGCCGACCAGCCTGCCCAGCGCGCGCGCGAAGGCGCGGAGCGGGCCAGGGTCCTTCATCTCGTCCAGCTTCTGCTTCTCGCCGAGGATCGCGTCGAGTTCGCCATCATCCACCCACACGCCGTGGCAGCGCTCGCAGCGGTCAATGGAGACCGGGTTGAGGTAGGTGTACGTGTAGCGCAGGAGGCGCGCGTCCTTGCAGCGCGGGCAGCGCATGTGGGCGCTCACCGCGCCGTCCTGCACCTGGGGGTTCCCGTACTTCTTCTCGAGCGCCTCCTCCACCCCGCTGACCTTGGCGTCGCGCAGGCGCTCGAGTTCGCCGCGGTCGAGCCAGATGCCGTCGCACTGGTGGCACTTGTCGAGGTCCAGCCCCAACAGCTTCACCCGGGCCAGCGCCGCGCCATCGCGTGGACAGTTCATCTCACCGCTCCTCAGTAACCCACTTGTCAGTGCGTTCGTTCGATGCCCTTCGATAGTAGCGGAACAAGGCTTGCCGCGCAAGGGCGCGCATCCCTTATGCCTTGACACGCCGCGTTCGGCGCGGTAGCATCAGGTGTGGGAGCGGGAGATGGAGGGACGGGTGCGCAAGGAGACCATGCGATGAGAAGCAGGACTCTTCTGGCGGCCATGGCACTCTGGGGCCTCGCCTCGGCCGGCGAGGTCCTCTGGGCGCCCTCGTTCGAGGCGGGTATGCGGAGAGCGAAGGAGAAGAACCTGCCGACCCTGGTGGACCTCTACACCGACTGGTGCGGCTGGTGCAAGAGGCTGGATGCCGACGTGTTCTCGACCGCGCAGGTGAAGGCCATGCTGGCCAAGGACCTCGTGGGCATCAAGCTGAACCCCGAGAAGGACAGGAAGAACGGCGAGAAGTTCAAAGTCGAAGGCTTCCCGACCGTGGTCTTCACCGATCCGGACGGCAAGGAACTGCACCGCGTGGTGGGCTATCTGCCCCCGGCCAAGTTTGTGGCGGAAATGAAGAAGGCCATCGAGCTCTTCAAAGAGCAGACGAAGCCCAAGGTGCAGGAGGTCCCGGCCGCGCCTCCGAAGACCGAGTGACCCCGGCCCCCTCTCGCGCGAAGCAGAGCACATGACGACCGGCAAGCGGTTCAGCGTGGCAGGCGTGCTCTTCCTCGCCGGGCTGGGCATCTCCGTGGCGCTCCAGCAGTGGGGCAGCCGGGGCGTGGCGAGCGCGCCCGGCGTCGAGCCCGGGCCACAGGCGGCTCCCGCGCCGCCGCAGCGCATCGTGGCCATTCCCCCCAGCGCGGTCGAGTTCCTCTTCGCCCTCGGCGCCGGCGGGCGCGTGGCCGCCGTGGGCGACTGGTGCCGGCACCCGCCCGAGGCCACACGCCTGCCCCGCATCGGCGGCGAGACCAATCCCGGCCTCGAACGCATCCTCGCCCTGCGGCCCGACCTCCTGATCGTCCAGGGCAAGGCCGACAAGGTTGAGGCATTCGGCCGCGAGCACGGCATCCGCATCCTGCACATGAACACCGACACGCTGCCCACCCTGCGCGCCGGCGTGCGCGAGCTGGGCCGCCTCGTGGGCTGCGCGGCCGAGGCCGAGCGCCTGGCCGCGCGGATTGATCTGGACCTGGCCACCGTGGCCCACCGCGTGGCGGGCAGGCCCCGGCCCCGCGTGTTCCTGTGCATGAACCACAGCCCGGGCACCCTGCGCGGGCTCTCGACCGCGCACGGCGCCAGCCTCCTCAGCGGGCTTCTCGAAATCGCCGGCGGCCACAACGTGCTCGGCGACGTCGAGCTGGCCTACCCGCCCGTGTCGAAGGAGGAACTCCTCCGCCGCGCGCCCGAAGTCATCCTGGACCTCCACCCGGGCGAAGAGCTGTCCGACGAAGCCCGACGCCAGCTCCTGGCCGACTGGCAGGCGATGGCCACGGTGCCCGCCGTGCGCGACGGGCGCATCCACATTCTCACCGACGACACGCTGCTCATCCCCGGCCCGCGCGTGACCCACGTGGCCCGCCGCCTGGCCGAGATTCTGCACCCAGAGGCGGGAACCGAATGAGCGACCCCCCGCGGCTCCAGCTCGACGCCATCGCCTACCGCTATCCCGCCTCCGACTGGCGCCTCGAGGGGGTGTGCCTGGCCATCGGGGCGGGGGAGCTGCTGGCGATCATCGGACCCAACGGCTCGGGCAAGAGCACCCTGCTGCGGTTGGCCGCGGGGGTGCTGACGCCCGGCTCGGGCCGCGTGCTGCTCGGCGGGCGCGACCTGGGCCGCCTGTCGCGCCGCGAGATCGCCCGTTCCCTGGGCTATCTGCCGCAGCAGGTGCGCAGCGACTTCGACTACACGGTCGAGGAGGTGGTGGCCCTGGGGCGGTTCCCGCACCTGTCGGGAGCCGGCTTCCTCACGGCGGGCGACCAGGCCGTGGTGGACCGCTGCCTCGCCGAGGCCGAGATCGCCGCGCACCGCCAGCGCCCGCTCTCGCACCTCTCGGGCGGCGAGCGCCAGCGCGTCTTCCTCGCCTCGGTGCTGGCGCAGGAGCCGCGGGTGCTGCTCCTCGACGAGCCGACGGCCGCTCTGGACATCCACCACCAGGTGCGCTTCTTCGGCCTCGTGCGCCGGCTTGTGCGCCAGGGCATCGGTGTAGCCGTGGTGACTCACGACGTCAACCTCGCCTCGCTCTACTGCGACCGCGTGGCGCTCCTGCGCGGCGGGCGGCTCGTCGAGCACGGCCCGCCCGAGACGGTGCTGCGGGCCGACGTGCTCCGCGCCACCTACGGGGAGGACGTGCTGCTGAGCCGGCACCCGGCCACGGGCCGGCCCGTCGTCCTGCCCGCCGTGGAGGCGGAGAACGCCGGCGCGCGCCTCGAGACCGGCAATCGGGATTCGGAAATCGAGCATGCTTAGCCCTCGCCGCTGCTCCTGGATTCTCCTCGCCTACCTGGCGCCCTGCCTCGCCATCGCCTGCGCCGCGCCGTTCGTGGGCAGCGCAGCCACGACGCCGGCGATCTTCTGGAGCCTGCGCGTGCCGCGCGTGATCCTCGGCTTCGTGGCCGGCGGCACGCTGGCCGCCGTGGGCGCGGCCTTCCAGGTGATCCTGCGCAACCCCCTGGCCGAGCCATACACGCTGGGGGTGGCGAGCGGCGGCGCGCTGGGCGCGGCCGTCGCCTTCTGGACGCCCGGGCTGGCCCTGACGCTGGGGCCGCTCTCCTCGCTCCAGCTCTTCTCGCTGGCCGGCTGCGGCGCCGCGCTCGCGCTCATCTACGCCCTCGCCCGCCGCCCGCACGGCATCTCGATGAGCACGCTGCTGCTGGCCGGCGTGACGATCGGCATCCTGTGCGGCGCGCTCATCATGCTCGTGCGTTTCCTCGCCAAGCCCACCATCCTGGTGGCCATGGAGCGCTGGGTGATGGGGGGGCTGGACATCTTCGGCTATCGCGAGGTGGCGGGCGTGGCGCCGTTTCTGCTCCCCGGCCTCGGGCTGCTCGCCTTGCAGGTGCCGTCGCTGAACCATCTGTCGCTCGGCGACGAGATGGCGGCGGGGCACGGGGTGGACGTGGCCGCGGTGCAGCGCGAGGTGTTCCTGGGCGCGGGGCTGGCCACGGCGGCGGTGGTGTCGGTGGCGGGGCCGATCGGCTTCGTGGGCCTCATCGTGCCGCACGCGGTGCGCCGCCTCTCGGGCTTCGACCACCGCATCGTCCTGCCCGCTTCGTTCCTGGTGGGCGGCGCCTTCCTGATCGCCTGCGATGCCCTGGCGCGCGTCATCGTCGCCCCCGCCGAGATGCCCGTCGGCATCGTCACGGCGCTCATTGGCGGCCCCGTCTTCATCCGCATCCTGCTCACGCGCAAGTGAAGCCCCCGCGGGTGCGGGCCGGAATTGTGGGTGGCTGCGGGAGCTCCAAAGGAGCGAGATAGGATAGCCCAGGGCAACGCCCTGGGAACAAGACCGCCCCGCG
>DAOOIT010000129.1 GCA_035384565.1 Planctomycetota bacterium
CTGGACCTGGCGCGCGAGCGGGCCCGGCAGCTCGGCTTGCGCGGCGCCGCCTTCTTCGCCTCGATGGGCACCGAGAAATCCAAGGGCACCAAAATCTTCGCCCTCGCGGGCAAGGTCAAGAACACCGGCCTCGTCGAAATCCCCATGGGCGCCACGCTCCGACAGATCGTCTTCGACATCGGCGGAGGCATCCCCAAGAACCGCCAGTTCAAGGCCGCCCAGATGGGCGGGCCGTCCGGCGGTTGCGTCCCCGCCCAGTACCTCGACCTGCCGATTGACTACGACTCGCTCCAGGAGGTCGGCGCCATCATGGGCTCGGGCGGCCTCATCGTGGTGGACGAGGACACGTGCATGGTGGAACTCGCCCGCTACTTCCTCGACTTCGTGCAGAGCGAGTCGTGCGGCAAGTGCGTGCCCTGCCGCATCGGCACGCGGCGGATGCTCGAAATCCTCACCCGCATCACCCGAGGGCAGGGCAAAGAGGGCGACGTGGACCTGCTCGCGGAGATCGGCAGAACGGTGAAGGTCGGCTCGCTGTGCGGCCTCGGCCAGACGGCCCCCAACCCCGTGCTCTCGACCATCCGCTACTTCCGCCACGAGTACGAGGCGCACGTGCGCGACAAACGCTGCCCCGCCCGCGTGTGCCGCGACCTGGTGACCTACACGATCGACCCCGAGAAATGCATCGCCTGCGGCAAGTGCAAGAAGGCCTGCCCCGCCGAGGCCGTCGAGGGCGAGAGGAAGGTCAAGCACAAGATCCTCCAGGACAAGTGCGTCCGCTGCGGCGCCTGCTTCGAGGTCTGCCCCGTGGACGCCGTCCGGGTGGCTTGAGGAGTCCTGATGTCCGGGAACAAGATCTCCTTCACCATTGATGGCCGGCGCGTCGAAGCTCCGCCAGGCACCACGGTGCTCCAGGCCGCGCTCGACGCCGGCATCTACATCCCCAACCTGTGCTACTCGCCCAAGCTCGAGCCGTACGGCGGCTGCCGGCTGTGCATCTGCAAGATCAGCGGCCTGCGCGGCCTGCCCACGGCATGCACCACCAAGGCGGCCGACGGCATGGTCGTCGAGAGCGATACCGAGGAGGTCAACAGCGTCCGCCGGATGATCCTCGAGCTCATGATCTCCGACCACCCGGCCGATTGCCTCTCGTGCGGCTCCAACCAGCAGTGCCAGCTCCAGAAGGTGTCCAGCTTCCTCGGCGTCCAGACGCTCCGCGTGTCGCGCCACGTGCGCCCGCCGAAGATGGACGAGAGCAACCCCTTCTACGTCCGCGACTCCTCGAAGTGCATCCTCTGCGGCAAGTGCGTGCGCGTGTGCCACGAGGTGCGCGGCGTGAGCAATCTGGACTTCGTGAAACGAGGCTTCCAGACGGAGATCGCCCCTTTCGAGGGGCTGATCAGCGACTCCCGGTGCGAGAGCTGCGGCGAGTGCGTGGACATCTGCCCCGTGGGCGCACTCCAGGCCAAGCACGAGGCCCTGCCGCCCACGAGCGAGGTCACCACCGTGTGCCCCTACTGCGGCTGCGGATGCGGCCTCGTGCTCGGCATCCGCGGCAACCGTATCGTCCGTGTGCGCGCCGAAGAGGGCAACCCCGCCAACAATGGCCAGCTCTGTGTCAAAGGCCGCTTCGGCCTCGACTTCGTCTCCTCGCCCAACCGCCTCAAGACCCCCCTCATCCGCCGCGACGGGAAGCTGGTCGAGGCGACGTGGGACGAGGCCCTCGGCTTCACGGCGAAACGCCTGGCCGAGATTCGCGACGCCCACGGCCCCGACGCCATCGCCGGCTTCTGCTCGGCCAAGTGCACGAACGAGGAGAACTACGTCTTCCAGAAATTCATGCGAATGGCCGTGGGCAGCAACCACGTGGCCCACTGCGCCCATTTGTGACACAGCCCCTCGGTGGCCGGTCTGGCCGCCGCCTTTGGCTCGGGCGCGATGACCAACTCCAGCGCGGAACTGGAACACGCCGACTGTATCTTTGTGATCGGGTCCAATACCACGGAGGCGCACCCGATCATCGCCCTCCGCATCAAGGCCGCCGTCGCGAAGCACGGGGCGAACCTCATCGTCGCCGACCCGCGCCGCATTGACCTCACCCGCTTCGCCTCGCTCCACATCCGGCAGCGGGCGGGCTCCGACGTGATGCTCCTCAACGCCATCATGAACGTCATCGTCAACGAGGGGCTCCAGAACAAGCAGTTCATCGCCGAGCGCACCGAGAACTTCGACGAGTTCTGGCAGGTGGCGCAAGCCTGCACGCCCGAGGTGGCCCAGCTCGCCAGCGGCGTGCCGGCCGACGACATCCGCCGCGCCGCCCGCATGCTCGCCGCCGCCAAGCGCCCGTCCATCGTCTACGCCATGGGCATCACCCAGCACACCACCGGCACCGACAACGTCAAGGCCCTGGCCAACCTGGCCATGCTCATCGGCGGCATCGGGCGCGAGTCCACCGGCGTCAACCCCCTGCGCGGCCAGAACAACGTCCAGGGCGCCTGCGACATGGGCGGCCTGCCCGCCGTCTTCCCAGGCTACCAGCGGGTGGACGCGCCCGAGGCGCGGGCGAAGTTCGAGAAGGCCTGGGGCGTCTCCCTCCCCGGCAAACCGGGCCTCACCGTCGTCGAAATCCTCCACGCGGCCGAGAAAGGCCAGATCAAAGCCCTCTACTGCATGGGCGAGAACCCCGTGCTCTCCGACCCCAACTCCAACCACACCCGCAAGTCCCTGGCTGCCCTCGAGTTCCTGATCGTGCAGGACATCTTCCTCACCGAGACCTGCGACTACGCCCACGTGGTGCTGCCGACCGCCTCGTTCGCCGAGAAGGACGGCACGTTCACCAACACCGAGCGGCGCGTCCAGCGGGTGCACAAGGCCCTGGAGCCGCCCGGCCAGGCGCGGCAGGACTGGGAGATCGTGTGCGACCTCGCCGCCCGCCTGGGCCGGCCGATGCACTACGAGCATCCGGCGCAGATCATGGACGAGATCGCCTCGCTGACGCCCAGCTATGGGGGCATCGGCTACGAGCGCCTGGAGAAGGGCGGGCTCCAATGGCCCTGCCCGACCAAGGACCACCCAGGCACGCCGTACCTGCACAGGGACACGTTCGCCCGCGGCAAGGGTCGCTTCCACGCCACGCCCTTCCGCGAGCCGGCCGAGATGCCCGACGACGAGTACCCCTTCCTCCTCTCCACGGGCCGCGTGCTCTACCACTTCCACACGGCCACGATGACGCGCGAGAGCGCCGGCCTCGACGAGTTGTATCCCGGCGGCGACATCCAGATCAGCCACGACGACGCGCTGGCGCTGGGCATCGGGCACGGCGAACTCGTCGAGGTGGCCTCGCGGCGCGACGCGGTGCGGGCCAAGGCCCTGCTCACCGACAGCGTGCCGCGCGGCATGGTCTACATGCCCTTCCACTTCCGCGAGGCATCGGCCAACGTGCTCACGAACGACGCCCTCGACCCGATCGCCAAGATCCCGGAGTTGAAGGTATGCGCGGTGAAGCTGACCAAGGTGGCCATGCCGGCGGAAGCGGCCGCGACCTGACCACGCCGGTCCGCGTCGTGCGCGTCCGGGGCGAGGAGCGCAGCGAGCTCGAAGACGTGGTGGTCCGCGAGCGCACCGTCGCCCTGGTGGTCGGCGGCCAGCGGCTCTTGAGGCTCCAGTGCCTTCCCGAGGCCGTTGAGGATCTCGCGCTCGGCCTCCTGGTCACTTCCGCGCTGTTGCCGCCGACCGACCCAGTGCCGCCCATCGCCTGGGCGCCCGACGAGGGCGAGGTGCGGGTGGACTTTGCTCCGCCGCAAGGGCGGGTGGAAACGCTTCAGAGGAACCTCACCCTCGGCTCGGGCTGCGGCTCCGCCATGTCGTCGGTCAAAGGCTACGACCCGCTGGACTGCTGGCGGAAGATTGACACCTCGTTCCGCGTGTCCCCCGCCGCGATCAGCGCCGCGATGCGGGCGTTCCTCCGCCGCTCCGAGGTCTATGTCGAGACCGGCGGCGTCCACGCAGCGGCCATCGTCCGGGGCGGCGAGATGGTGGCCTTCGCCGAAGACATAGGCCGCCACAACGCCTTCGACAAGGTGATCGGCGCGTGCCGACGCCAGGCCATCGGCCTCGAGGATACGGTGGCGCTGGTCACGGGCCGGCTGAGCCAGGAACTCGTGGCGAAGGCGATCCCCGCGAGCATCCCCGTCCTCGTCTCGCGCGGCGCCCCGACCGACGCGTCGGTTCGCCTCGCCGACGAGGCGAATCTCACCTTGATCGGGTTCGCGCGCGCGGATAGGATGAATGTGTACGCTGCGGAGTGGCGCATTCGATGAGCCTCGACGACTGGATTCGCCGCCATGTGTCGGGCATCGTCCTCAACGGCGGCCAGTCGCGCCGCATGGGGCGCGACAAGGCGTCGCTTCGCATCGCCGGCCGCGCCATCCTCGACCGCACGCTGGAGGTGCTCGGCTCGCTCTTCGGCGAACTCCTCGTCGTTGGGCGCCCCGTTCCCTCTGTCCCTCTCACGCATCACGTATCACGCATCGCGCGTCATGTTCCCGACGCGGTTCTCGGGGTCGGCCCCCTCGGCGGCATCTACTCCGGGCTCCTGGCCATGTCCCGCCCCTATGGCTTCTTCGTCGCCTGCGACATGCCGTGCCTGGATCGGGCGGTCATCCGCCGACAGCTTGGCCTGCTGCGCGAGCGCGGCGCCGACGCGCTCGTGCCGGCCTGGGATGGGCTTTGGGAGCCGCTCCATGCCGCCTACTCGCAGGAGTGCCTTCCCGCCGCCCGTCGCCAGCTCGAGAGCGGCGACTTCCGGATCCGGGGCTTCTTCGCCCACGTCAACGTCCGCTTCTGGGACGTGCGGGCCGAGGGCCTCTCGCCGCGGCCCTTCGCCAATGTCAACACCAAGGGCGACCTGGTCGCCCTGTTCGGGCCTGACCCCCAGTGGAGGACCGACTGATGCCGCACCACGACGAGGTCGAGTTCGCCGCTCTCACGGCCGCGCAGGTCAAGCAGGTCGCCAAGCTGGAGAAGAAGCTGGGCGTCGTGATCCTCGCGTACCGGACGCCGCTGCGCCCGGCCCCGCTCACCGACCAGCAGGTGGCCGAACTCCAGAAGGCCGAGGCCGCCATGCCCGGCGTGTGCCTGGTCGCCTACAAGGCCCCCGGGGCTACAGGGTCCTGACTCGGCACCGTAGGCCTTGGCCCTTGAGCTTCCGTGCCAGCTTCCGGTCCGCAGTGACGAAGTCGCAGCCGAGGGCTTCGGCAAGAGCCACATAGCACGTGTCGTAGGCCGCAGCGCCCGACAGCCTTGCCAGTTCCATCGCCCTGCACATCGCCGAGGAACGAAGGGAATAAACCGCGAGGTCCACGGCCAGCAAGCCGTTCCAGGCGGCCTCAGCTTGGTCAGCAGTCAAGCGCCCACAGCAGACGATGGCGTTGGCCGCTTCGTAGAAGAGCACCTCAGGCACGGCGGCCGGCTCGATCCCCGCACGGTGGCGCTCGCGGTATTCCAGCGCTTGTGCGGCTCCTGCTTCATCGCGCAGCGCCCACTTCAACACCACCGAAGCGTCAAGGACGACCATTGGCATCCCTCATGCCGCGCACAAGTCTGACCACGTCAATGGGCTCCAATCCGCTTCGCACCACGTCCATGCGTCGCACGGCCTCGTCGCGTTGCTCTCGCTGGCGCACCTGCTTCTCGTAGCGGTCGAGGTCCTCGGCGGGGATGAGGGCGACCAGGGGCCGATTAGCCCGCTCGATCACCACCGGCTCCTTCGTTTCTGACACGACGTCCATGTAATGCCCGAACTTGCGCCGCATCGTCAATGCGCTGATCGTCTGCATCGCCTGGCCTCCAAGCGAGGGTGCCGATGTGCACGTACCATATATACTATAGACTATATGAGATAGTATGTCAATCGCGTCTCCAGCAACACTTGGTGCCCGGCCGCCTGCGGCGGAGGCCAGGAGGCCACCGCTCAGCAACCACACAGCCTGCCCAGGATGGCCTTGGGCGAGGCGTCCCGGGGCATGCCATAGAGGGTCTGTCGCGCATCCCCCGGCGGAAAGGCCGTCAGCCCGACCTCGAGGTAGAAGGCGTTGGCCTTCGCACGGTCGCCCCTGAAGGCGTCGCGCGCCCATTCGCTCATCATGCCCGTGCCGCAGGCGCGTTGCAGCAGGGTGTGGCCGTAGAGGATGTACCCGCCGTTGCGGAAGTCGCCCGCGTAGGGGCGAAGCTCGGGGGCGTCGAAGGTGTCCACGAACTTCTGGCCGTAGTTGTTCATCTCGGTGCCCACGGAGAAGGGGAGGTGCCGCCGGCGGGCGGCGGCGACGATCTCCGCGAGCTTCTGGGTCTTCACCGCCTTGTCGGCGGGGTCGGCCAGGTTCCAGTTGCGGTCCGGCACGATGTTGAGCACGGGGCAGCCCAGGTCGAGGAACCAGTCGAGGAGGGCGTCGGGGTCCGCTTCGCCGCGGCGGGTGCCGTCGAGCCAGGTCGCGCAGGGCAGGGCGTCCACATCGCGGATCATCTGCACCACGTCGCGTATCTGCGGGAACTTGGCGGGGTCGGGCGGCATGTAGCCGGGGCCGCCCTTCTTCATCAGCCTGGAGCGGATGGCGGTGCGGAACTTCGCCGTGTCGCCGAGGAGTCTCCCGATCTCCTCCGTCCTCAGCCCAGTGCGCTCGGCCCAGTAGGCCGCGAGCTTCGCGGCGTCGGGGAACATGGCGCGGGCCTTGGTGTCGAGGACGGCGAGCATGTGCCGCTCGGTGGCGTTGCCCGAGGGGGTCAGCGGCAGGACGTCGGCCGCGTAGTCCACTTCGACCGGGGCGATGACGGGGCGGAGGCGCTCGAGCATCTCTTCATTCCGCGCCCGTGCCCCGGCCCGCATGGCGTCCAGGCACGCAGCGGCCGGCGTGCCTGGCTCCGGCAGGCGCGTAAACCCGGTTCCCATGAAGTAGAGAATGCCCGGCTCGCCGGGGGAACTGAACTCCCAGTCGGGGAATTCGGGGGCGAAGACGCGGGTCTCCAACGCGACGTTGGTGCGCACGCCCAGCACCTCGCCCGCCTCGAACATCTCCTCCATCGCATCCAGCACGTCGAAGTCCACGGACCCGGCCACGTCGAGCCCTGCCTTCTTCGCCTCCCACACGATGCGCGATGGCGACCAGCCGAGGTAGTGGAAGGAGAAGAAGGTGTGGAAGTGCACGTTGACCGCGCCCGTCAGGGGCGGGATGGGGATGGCGCCTGCCTGGGCCAGCGAGGCCAGTTCCTGAAGCGCCGAGCGGCGCTCCTCGCGAACAAACGAGTTGAGGCGTTCCTCAAGGATTCCGGTTCTCTCTGCCACCCTTTCGCGTCCTTTCGTGTGTTCCGCGGGCTAGGAGCCTGTCCAAGAATCCGCGTGGGACTGCGACGCCCGCGATTCTGGCC
>DAOOIT010000130.1 GCA_035384565.1 Planctomycetota bacterium
CGTAACAAGGTAGCCGTATCGGAAGGTGCGGCTGGATCACCTCCTTTCTAAGGATCATTAGAAGTCGCCTTCGGGCGGCATCTAAATCGGCGCAACCGAGCGCCACGGGCTACCACTTGGATATACGAAGTGCCGATGGGCGACCTTCCCGGTCGGGACCGGACCGACCCGAGGCGAGCGACAAGGTGGTCGCCGCTGGTGCCAGGGAAAGACGCCCATCGGCATTTCTTTTGGGCCTGTAGCTCACTTGGCCAGAGCGTGCCCCTGATAAGGGCAAGGTAGTAGGTTCGACTCCTACCAGGCCCACCAACGCAAGCGCCTCGGCAGAGGGTGCCCAGTCTGCCGAGGCGTCTGTCTGTACACGCTGACCCCGTCCTTGCGATTGGGCGGGGACTTGGCTACCATGCTCAACCTTGCGTCGGAAGTGTCCTGGGGCCTGGGGCGAGGGTTGGGAGAATCATGGCGGCGATTGGGGGGATTGCGCGAAGAGCGGCTGCGTGGCTCACAGGGCGTGGCACGCTGCCGGCGGCCCTGGTGCTGTTCGGGTCGCTTGTGGCTGGCGTGGTCGGGCGGCCGTGGGTGCTCATGCAGCCTGACGGCTCGTTCTACCTTGCTTTGGCGGATTCACTGAGGCAGGGGGGTGGGTACGCGATCGGAGGGATGCCGCACCGGGGCTATCCCCCAGGATTCCCCGCGATGCTTGCGGTGGCTCGGTCCGCGGCGACAGAGACCTTTGCGGCGGTCAACCTGCTCATTGCGGGGTGCGGGCTGGGCGCCATCGTTGCCTGCTACTGGCTGATCTCTCAGAACGCCGGGGGGTTGCGGCGGTTCGCCCTGTGCCTCCTGGTCGCGGCGTCGCCGGCGGTGCTCGTGTTCAACGGGCATCTGTTGAGCGAGATACCGTTTCTCCTCCTCATGACGCTCTTCCTCGCGGCAGCCGATGCCTACTGGCGGCGAGAGACGGCGCACTGGGGCCTGGGGCTCCTGGCGATGGTCGCGCTCGCGGCGGCCGCCCTCACGCGGCTCGTGGGAGTGTCGCTCTACGTCGCCGTTGCGGCGTGGCTTGCACGACCGAATCTGTGGCGGCTGCGCCGTCGCCAGTGCGCTATCTTTTCGATCCTCTTCGCCGCCATCGCTGTGCCCCCGCTCGCGGCTTGGGGACTGTGGATGCTGACGGCTGGCGCTGGGGCCTCGGGCACGTACAGCGACTACGTGAAGGTGCAGTTCCTGGCGAAGCAGTCGCCGCTCTCGCCCGAGGGCTTCCGGATGTTGGTCGAGATGGAGTTGGAGACGGTTCCGAAGCAGTTGCAGTTGTTTGGGGCAGCGGTAGCCGCTGGGCTCACGGGACGCTCGGCCAGTGCCTGGGCGCTGGTGCCGACGGCGTTGGTCCTGGCGGGCCTCGCGCGGCGGCTCCGCGCTGCCAGGCCGCAGGAGTATTGCTTCATTGCCTACTCGCTGGTGACGGTGGGCTGGCCGTGGACGCAGGGCTACCGGCTCTGGGTGCCTGCGGTGCCTCTGATGCTGTTGTATCTGACCGAAGGTGTTGAACTTGTGGCAATCGGTGTCGGCCGCCTCGCGCGATTGGGCGAGGCGAAGGCCGCTGTCCTCAGGCGAGGCGCTCTGGCGGCAGGCGGGCTGGTGCTATTCGGGGCATCGTTGTCTGCGGACTATCGGATCGTCAAGGGCTTCTGGAAGCCCCCCGCGGCGCCGATCAATGGCGTGGTCCTCGTCGGGATTCGGCGGGATGTGGCGCTGTTCCTCCTCGAGAACGCCGACCGGCCTCTGGGGGTTGCCTGCGCCAGCTCGCTCGAGGTGAACCCCGCCGTGAGGAACGCGCGGGGGAAGGCGATGGCCTTCCCCGGCCTGAGCAAGGACGACCTCGATGGCGGCCTTCGCGCGCTGTTCGGGCGCGAGATCACTCATCTGGCATTCTCTGTGAGGCCCGACCGCCTGGCTTGGGCGCCCCAGGAGACGGCCGCCCGCGAGTTCGTGGAGGCACACCCCGAGGCGTTCCGCCTCGCCAGGGAGACGAAGGCGGGCAGGATCTTCGAGTTGGTTGTGCAGGCGAAGCCGCTGTGAGAGGTTCCGCGCGCTCACTGGTAGCGATAGCGGAGCGAGAGCGCGGACTCGAGGAGAGAGGTCAGGGCGGCGAGTGCGGCAGGAATCCACATCATCGCGTCAGCCCAGGCCAGCCTGGCGAGGAGGAGCACGGGCAGGACGCGGAAGAGGGCGAAAGTGAGGCCAAGGTAGTATGACGGCAGTTCGCGAACGAGGGAGGACGCGCTGGGCCGCCTCCTCACCGCCCGAGCGTGGAGGGCGGCTCCGAGCGCGATGGCCGCCGCCGTGGCGAGAAGCGGGGTCGCTGTGAGCGGCAAGACGACACCGAGGAATGCAAGGACGGCTGCCAGCGCCAGCGACGCCAGGCGCGCTGCCCACGCGAGCGTCAGGCGGGCGCGGGGGAGGCCCGCTGCCACGGCATATGTGCGGGTGCCGGAGGCCGCGTCGCTCTCATGGTCTATCACTTGGTGGAAGTGCAGGTTGACCCAGCGGTCCAGGGACACCGCGATGACCAGCACCGTGAGTGCGGTGGGAGTGCCCCCGAGCCACGCCCAGGGCAGCACAGCATAGGCGGCCGCACAGGAGGCCGCATAGGCGCCGAGGCCCGCCCACCCCCGCTCCTTGAGGCGGAGGGGGGGCAGCGAGTAGACCAGCCCGAGGGCCACCGCGGCGATGTAGGCTGCGGAAGCGGCGATGGGTGCGCCGGCAGCCCATACGATTGCAGCGCCCGCGGCCAGGAGCACGACGACTACCCCGATGCCCGCAGGGGCGGATGTGCGAAGGACCCAGCGGGACTTGCCCGCCACCGTGTCCTCGGAGCGGTCGGCCAGGTCGTTGGCCAGGATGAGGCCCTGGGTGCGGCAGACGCTTGCGGCGAAGAGCAGAACACAGGCGAACCAGGGGGCTGCATGAGAGGGGGCGACGCCGGTTGAGAGGACGAACGCGATCGGGAGCCAGAGCGTGCCCGACTTGCTCAGGCCGCGCTTGCCCCAGACCGTCTGCCGCACGATGTCCCACCAGAGCGGGCTCGAGTCACAGGCTGGCATGGGCGAGCGCGCCTCGGCTCAACTGGGCGATGCGAAGGGGGCAGGAGGCATCGGTTCCATCCACGCGACCCGTCAGGGCGAAGGCCGCGGCCCTGCACCCGCCGCCGCAACGCGCCACGTGCGGGCAGTCCAGGCAGATCCCGTGGTCCTGCGGGCGGCGCATCAGATGGGCGAGGGGCGAGTCGCGGAAGACAGCCGCCAAGTTGTGCGTGCGCACGTTGCCCATGCTGGCCTGGGGCAGGTCCATGCAGATGCAGGGCGAGATGTTGCCGCACGCGCCAATGGCGAGGCGGCAACGGCCGGCTCCGCAGCCGGCATGCGAGACGCGAATGCGCTGGGAGAACTCCTGGAGGGTTGGGTGGAATGGCCCCCAGGGGATGTTGGTCTCGATGAGCCAACGACGCGGGAGGGCAAGGAAGTGCTCGAGGACGGGGCGGAGCTCTGCGATGACGTCGGCATTTTGGGGCCAGGCGCCGCCGGAGCGGCCGGTGTGGAGCGGGCAGTGAATGGTCACGGTGGACCAGCCCTCCTCGACGCCTTTGTCGAGCAGGTCGGGAATGCCGGGGAGGGTGCGGGGCGACAGGCGGGTGGACACCGTGGTGTGGAAGCCGAGGTCGCGGATGCACCGGAGAGTGTCAAGCGCCACGTCGAGCGTGCGAGCAGGGGCGCCGTGGATCGCGCTGTAGAGCGCGGGGTCGAGCGTGTCGAGGCTGACCTGGAACGACTTGGTGGTGGTCTCGGCTCGCAGGCGGCGGAGGAGGCGCTCATTCAGCAGGCCGCCGTGGGTGGCGATGCGGGCCGTGATGCCGAGTTCCGCCATCGCCGCCAGAATCTCGAACAGATCCTCGCGAAGGAAGGGCTCGCCGCCAGAGACCACGATGTCGGTGACCCCGGCCGCGTGGGCATCGCGGAGCATGGCCCGGGCCTCGTCGGTGGTCAGCTCGTCGGGGGCTCGCTCGCCGGCATTCGAGAAGCAGATGGGGCAGCGGAAGTTGCACGCGTAGGTCACGTTCCAGAAGAGCTGCCAGAGGGGCGAGGGCGCCATCCAATCCAGGTCGCCCGTATGTCCGGGCCGCAGCTTGAGTTTGACATCAATCATGTTCGGGCTCGCGCGGCCCACCGGGCGCACTTGTGCTTCGGATGCCATTATACTGGCGAAGCGTCCGCGGGCAAGGCCAATATGGAACAGGGTTTGCCCGCGCAGGCCGGTTCGCGTAGAATCGGGCACCCTGGAGAGAGGCGATGCGTGGCGAACGGCGCGAAATCGTGATCATCGGGGCGGGGCCCGCGGGCTCGGCCGCGGCGCGCGAGGCGGCGCGGGCCGGGCTCTGTCCGCTGCTGGTGGAGAAAGACGCTTGCCCCGGCGCGACCAACGCTTGCGGTGGGTTCGCGGCGGCGGTGTATCGCCGGCGGCTCGAGCTGCCCGATGAGGTGGTCGAGCGCGAGATTCGCCGGACGAGACTCTCGGTGGATGGCAGGCCGCTGGAGTATGGCGGCCGGCGTGCGCACTACCTCTCGTTCCGGCGCGCGCCGTTCGACTCGTACCTTGCCCGGCGTGCGGTGGAGGCCGGCGCCGAGCTGGTGACGGCGACGCGGGCGTCGGTGCTCGACGCGGCGTCGCGGAGAATCGGCCTTCGGGACCTTGGCACGGGTGCGGAGCGGGAGGTGGAGGCAGGCATCGTTCTGTTCGCCGATGGCCCCTCGACCCTGGCGGCCGACGCCTATGGGATCGGCCACCGGCCCGGCCCGCGGACCCGGCATGCGATCTTCGTCGAGCTCGAGGGCGACTGGGGCGACGGCGCGACGTGCGAGCTGGTTCTGAGCACGCGCTACACGAAGAGCTACTTCTGGCTCTTCCCGAAGCGCGGGTGTGTGTGGGTGGGGGTGGGCGGCTCGTTGACCGGCGGAGGGCCGCCGCTGCGCCCGCGGCTGGAGGAGTTCATCGAGGGGCGAGAGGACCTTCGGGGACGGCGCATCGTGCGCCAGGGGGGCGGGCTTGTGCCGTCGGACATGGCCCGTGAGTTCGTGGCCGAGGGGGCGATGGCGCTGGGCGACGCGGCGGGCCTGGTGAACCCGATGACGGGCGGAGGCATCGCCTTCGCCCTGGCGAGCGGGGAGATCGCGGGGCGGGTCGCCGCGAGAGCGATTCAGCAGGGCTGCGTGAGCGCCGAGCGGCTGCGCGAGTATCCTCGGCGGTTCAGGCGGACACCCCACTACTGGTGGTTCACGCTGATGGCGCATCTGCGGCGAAAGCTGGATGCCAGGCCTCCGGCCGAGCAGCCCATGGCCTACGCGCGCGCACTGCGGCGCTACCTGGCCTTCTTCCATCACGTGCATGCGCTGGTGGACTTCGCCCTGGACTTCCCGCGCCGATGAGGGGCGGCTGCGCGGGGCCGAGGCGGTTTCCCACGCCGCTACTGGCCGGAGGGGGGTGTTCCCGTGCGCGCCGGGAGCGTGGCGCCCAGCGTCGCGGGGGCGTTCACGACATAGGCGGGAACGAGGCGGGCCGGGCGGTACGCCAGCTTGGCTCGGGCGAGGTTGGGAAGCTCGGAGTCGGTCCCGACATTGAGGTGGGGGTAGGCGCGGGCCTCGCGGCAGAACTCGCGAAACGTCCAGGCCGCGAGGCCCGGGATGGCGAGGTCGGCGACCTCGATGAAATCGCAGAAGGTTTCCCCGTCGGCAAGAGGGAAGCCGAAGGTGTAGGCTGAGAGGACGGAATGGCTGGATGAGTGGATGAGGGGATGGGTGTCAGGCTGACCTGCCCTCGCATCCATCCATTCATCCATCCCTCCAGTCATCGCGTCCGCTGCCAGTTCGACCACGAAGCCCGAGACGCCGAGTTCCTCGGCCTCGCGCAGGGTGCGCAGGTGGAGCGAGGCGGCGGCTTCGAGCTGGTGGCGATAGAAGGGGTCGGGGTGTTGCTGTGCGCGCTCGGCCTGCCACCGGCGGAGCAGGGCCCCGCAGGCAGGGAAATCGCGGGCCTCGTAGGGCCGCCAGAGGGCCTTGTGGGCGCGCTCGAAGCGGCGGATGTCGTGGCGGCGGCCGTCGAAGTGGCGGCCGCGCAGCGACACGAGCGAGGCGGTCTCGCAGAGGTACTCCTGGGCGCGATGCCCCACTTGCCAGCCCTCGGCGGCGAAGAGGGGCAGCAAGGCCTCGTCCACCTCCTGAGCCCGTGCTCCGCCGCGCGGGCCGTTGATGGCGGCCATCACGTCGGCGGCCAGGCGGAGAGCCTTCGCCACGTCGCCCGTGCCCAGCGGGGGCGCCATGAGAAAACTTACGCCGTCGGACTCCGCGAAGACCAGCAGGCAGTCGGCCTCGACCCGCCAGTGGAGGTTGAAGAGGTCGGCCCACAGGTAGATCGCGGGGAAGGCGTGGCCGGTGAGACACGTGGGGCGGGCGCGGAAGTAGTCGGCGAGTTCGGCCCGGCAGGTGGCGACAAGGCGTGCGAGCCCCAGGTCGGAGCGGCAGACGCGGCGGGTGGCCTCGGGCAGCACGCGCAGCGGGCGAACGTGGTCGTGGAAGCGGCTCACGAGGCCCGGCGCGGCGGCAATCGCCTCGGCGAGCGGGCCGTCGAGAAGCGCCGCCGCCTCCTCGGTTGCCTGGAGCATCGCGGGGCTGCCCTGGAGGCTGCGGGCGAACGGGCAGACTTCGTCGAGGCCGAGCCACACCGCGCGGCCCGCCGCGTCGAACATCAGCACGAAGGGGTAGAGGCGGCAGTCGAGCGGGCGCTGTTCGTAGAGGGTGCACGCCTGCGACTCTGCCCGACGGAATGGGCAGCGCCAGCCAGTGCCGTCGGGCGGGGTGAGGGGACGGCCGCCGGGGCTGGCCCCGGGCTCGAGGAAGTGCCGCGTCGCCGTCTCGCCCAGCGCGGCCAGTTCGCTCGCCGAGAAGAACGGCACGAAGCTGGCCGTAGGCGAAGCGAAGCGGCAGCACACGTCGCACGCGAGGCATTGCGACGGCGTGAGGCCCGCCCGCTCGAGAATCTCGCCGATCCGCTCGCACGCCTGTGGCATGTGCGTCTCCGCTCAACGATTACCCGCTCCATTCTACGCGATGCCGCCGTGTCGCCGCAATGCCCGGGTCCCACCAGGGTGTGGCCGGAATTGTAGGCAGGGTTGTTCTCTCTGGAGCCTGAAGGGCTCGCATGGGATAGCCCAGGGCAACGCCCTGGG
>DAOOIT010000131.1 GCA_035384565.1 Planctomycetota bacterium
GTCCCCACGGGGTTCCCTGGCCAGAACAGGGGCCGGCATGCCATGCACCCGCCCGATTATAGGCGACCGGGCCGTCGGGCGCAAGCGGCGGCGCCGCCGCCGAAATCCTCTGGCGCCGCTTCGCGCTCATGCTATAATAGGCTGGCTGCTGTAGCGCGATCTCATTGTCAGGAGGCATTCCCACGATGGCCGAAGCCGAGATGTATCCCGAGTGGACCGCGGAGGAGTGGACGCGTGCGTGGACGATCCACGTGGGCAAGGCCTACCGCTGCCAGAAATGCTCGACCATCATCATGGTCACCAAGGGCGGCATCGGCACCCTCGAGCCCATCTGCTGCGGGCAGCCGATGGTCCGCGTGGAACAGCCCGACACTCTCGCCGACAAGTAGGAAGCCCCGATGGCCCCCACCCCTCGCAACGTGCCCGGCCAGGTCTACCGCTGCCCCGTGTGCGGCGCCGAGATCAGCGTGATCTACCGCGGCGTGGGCCCGCTCACCCCGCGCTGCTGCAACGTGCCCATGCAGCCGCTGGCCATCGGCCACACCATCTACGTGTGCCCGGTGTGCGGCTCGCAGCTCATGGTGATCCGCGAGGGCGCCGGCCCGCTCACCCCGCGCTGCTGCAACACGCCCATGCGCCGCCTCCAACGAGCCGCCTAGACAACTCGCCACGATTCCGGATCGAACGGCGCGCGAGGCGGCAGGGAGGTGTGGGCGGGGCGCCTCTGCCCCGCGAAGAATGGGGACGCGGGACAGGGAGGTCCCGCCTACGACCGATGGCTCGATCCTGAATCGTGGCGCGCTACAGAGGGAGAACGCCGACATGCCCGAAGCTCTGGACGCCGACGTCGTCATCATCGGCGGCGGCTGCGCCGGCCTCACCGCCGCCATCTACGCCGCCCGCTCCGCCCTCAAGACCATCCTGCTCGACAAGCTCGACCCCGGCGGCCAGCTCGCCACCACCCACGAGGTCGAGAACTACCCCGGATTCATTGACCCCATCCAGGGGCCGGACCTGATGGACCGCTTCCTCAAGCAGGCCCAGCGGTTCGGCACCGATGTGCGTTCGGCGCAGGTGAACGGCATCTCGGCCAGCGACCCGGTGGTGCGCGTCGTGCACACCGACGGCGGCGACCTGCGCTGCAAGGCCGTGCTCGTGTGCACGGGGGCCGACCCCAAGCGGCTGGGCGTGCCGGGCGAGGACCGCTTGCGCGGCCGAGGCGTGTCGTACTGCGCCACGTGCGACGCACCGTTCTTCAGGAACAAGGACGTCGTGGTCGTGGGCGGAGGCAACACGGCCGTGGACGAGGGGAACTACGTCACCCGGTTCGCCCGGCAGGTCACCCTGGTGCACCGCCGCGACCGGCTCCGCGCCGACCCGATCATCCAGGAGCGCGCGCGCAAGAACCCCAAGATGAAGTTCATCTGGGACACCGTGGTCACCGAGATCCTCGGCGGCGACGTGGTCGAGAAGGTCAGGCTCAGGAACCTGAAGACCAACGAAGAAGGCGAACTGGCCGCCCAGGGCTGCTTCATCCTCATCGGCACCACGCCCAACACCGGCTTCCTCCGAGGCGTGTGCGAGCTGGACGGGCAGGGCTTCGTGAAGGTGAACGCGCGCAAGGAGACGAACGTGCCCGGCATCTTCGCCGCCGGCGACTGCGAGGACGCCGTGTGGCGCCAGGCGGTCACCGCGGCCGGCTTCGGCTGCTCGGCCGCCATCGCCGCCAAACAGTACATCGAGAGTCTGGAGTAGCGATGAGCGACATCGAGATTCACTTCACCCGCAAGCCGGGCACCGAGGACGTGCCGCTGCCCAAGTACATGAGCGAGCACGCGAGCGGAATGGACGTGTGTGCGGCCGTGGACGCGCCGGTGGCCATCGCCCCGGGCGAGGTGAAGCTGATCCCCACCGGCCTCACTATGGCGATTCCGCCGGGCTACGAGGTCCAGGTGCGCCCGCGCTCGGGCCTCGCACTCAAGCACGGCCTCACCGTGGTCAACGCGCCCGGCACCATTGACAGCGATTACCGCGGCGAGGTCTGCGTGATCCTGGGCAATGTGGGCCGCCAGCCGTTCACCGTCGAGCGGGGCATGCGCATCGCCCAGCTCGTCGCCCAGCGGGTTGTGCGCGCCGCGCTCGTGCCGCAGGAGACGCTCCCCGACACGGCCCGCGCGGCCGGCGGCTTCGGGCACACGGGGGTCAAGTAGCCGCCGGCTCAGCTCGCCGCGATCGGCTCTCCTCCGGGCGCTCCCGGCTTCCGCGGCGGGTCCTTGCGCACAAAGCACACCACCAGCAGACCGGCCAGGCCGATCCCTATCGCCATCAACACGAAGGGCGCGCGAAGGCCGTAGATCGCGGCCACCTCGCCGCCGGACAGGGAGCCGAGCATCCAGCCGAGCGAATTGGCCGAGGTCGTGAGCCCGTAGGCCCGCCCCATGTTGTGGTCTTCCGTGATATGCCGGATGATGGCGTTGGCGGCGGGCAGAATGCCCGCGGCGCCCAGCCCGAAGAGCAGCCGCAGCGCCCCGAGCTGCCACACGCCGCCCACGAAGACGTAGCCCAGCGACACAAGGCTCCCGAACACGCACGAGGCCACCAGCAGGCGCTTGTGCCCCCACCGGTCGCTCAGGTTCCCCAGCAGGAATGCGCCCACGGCCGCCGAGAACCCGCCCACGGCGTTCAGTGCGCCGACGACCGTGTTCGTGAGCCTCCCCTGGCCGTACATCTGCTCGACGAACAGCGCGAACGTGGGAGCCGAAATGGAGTTGGCATACCGAAGGCTCAACAACACCAGCACCGCCGCGATGAACCCCTGGGCCGCGAGCACCGCCCGAAAGCCGTCGCGCTCGGGCCGCGACGACCCCGAGGCCGCCGCGAACCGCTCCCGCACGCCGAACTGCACCAGCAGCCCGCCCGCCAGCAACAGCAGCGACGAGAGCGCGAACATCACGCGATAGCCCAGGGCATCGGCCAGCGGCCCCCCGATCAGCGGCCCGGCCGAGAAGCCCACGAACACGGCCGATTGCATCACGCCCAGGGCATACCCGGCCCGCTCGCGCGGGGCCTCGCTCGCCACCAGCGCCACCAGCGCCGCGATCGTCCCCGTCAGCGCCCCCTGGAGCAGCCGGAAGGCCAGAAGCTGGTAGACGTTCTGCGCGATCGCCATCAACAGGAGGACCAGCACGCCGCCGTACATGGAGCGCAGGACCATGGGCCGCCGCCCCACGCGGTCCGCCACCATGCCCCACAGCGGCCCGAAGAGGGCCATCGTGAACCCGGCCGCGCCGTTCACGACCCCCGACCAGCACGCCACCGCCGCCTCCTGGGTGATGCCGAGCTGCCGGATGTAGAACGGCATGAACGGCATGGCCAGCGAGAAGCCCAGGATCGAGCAGACCTGGGCCGCGAAGGCGGCGTGGAAAGTCCTCTTCCACGAACTCATCGGCGAGTCCGATTGCGGATTGCGGAATGGGGATGGCGGCTCTCAGCCAATCGGCAATCGGAAATCGGCAAGCCCGGCTCCTCAGGCCTTCCCGGGGATCGGCACCACGTCGTCCTTCGGGGCCACCACCTTGCCCGCCTCGAAGTCCTCCGACGTCGTCGCGTACGCCCTGTCGTAGAGGTCCGACTTGGCCTCGGGGTCCATGTACTCTTTCCACTCGATGCGCCGGCCGGTGTAGGCGGCGTCGCGGCCCATGATGGCCGAGAGCGTGCTCTCCGTCACGTCCTTCACGTCGTTCACAGGCTTGCCGTCGAGCAGGCTCTTGAGCAGCGCGCAGTGCTCCTGGATGTACATGCTGCCCTGCATCGGCACGTCGGGGGCCTTCACCTTCGTGCCGTCCCAGAGCGTCACGCCGGCGCCGATGCGCGCCCAGCCCTTCTCGCCCACGAGGTGCACGCCGTTGCCCCAGCTCCAGCAGCCGTTGATCTGGCGGCAGATGTTATGGACGTGGATCTGGTTCGGATACTCGTAGTCCACGCTGAAGCTGTCGTACTGGTCGCCGGTCACGCGGCGGTGGCGCCCGCCGATAGCCACGACCGCGATGGGGGTGGCCCCCACGCACCAGTTCTGCATGTCGATCGTGTGCACGTCCTGCTCCACGATGTGATCGCCCGACATTCCCGCGAAGTTGGCCCAGTTGCGCACCATGTACTCGGCGTCCGTCATGCCCTCCGCGCGCGGGCGCGACCAGAGGCGCGCCGTGCAGTAGTAGGTGGTGCCGCCCATCACGCGGCCGATCGCGCCCTCGGCGATGAGCTGGTGCAGGGCGCCGTAGCCTTTGTCATGGCGCAGACACGTGCCGGCCAGCACGCCGAGGCCCTTCTTGGCCGCCTCCTGGCCAGCCGCCAGCATGCGCCGGCAGCCGGGCGCATCCACGGCCACCGGTTTCTCGACGAACACGTGCTTGCCCGCCTTCACCGCCGCCTCGAAGTGCGCGGGACGGAAGTTGGGCGACGTGCACATCAGCACGATCTCCACGTCCGTGTCGAGCAGCTTCTTGTAGGCATCGAAGCCCGAGAAGCAGCGGCTGTCCGGCAACTCCTGGCCTCGGGCCTTCACGCCCTCGCGCGCCGCGGCCACACGGTCCGGCATCGCATCGGCCAGGGCCACGACCTGAATGTCCACGTTCAGCGCCTTGCCCGCGTTCGAGATGTCGCCGATGGCGCCCCGCCCGCGTCCGCCGCAGCCGATGAGGCCGACTTTGAACGCCTTCGCCGCCTGCCCGCGCGCCGACGCGCCCAGGATCGTCAGCCCGCCCACCGCGGCGCCTAGTGCGCCTGCGGACTTCATGAAGCCCCGCCTCGACATCGTGGCCCACCTGCTCATCGGCGCTCTCCTTGGCAGCTCACTCTCCCCGGACGCGACTCCTCAAGCCGGCAACACGGTACTCCCCTTTGCGAAGCTTGTCAAGCGGCGTGTCGGGCGCGTCAGTGGCGCAGCCCTTGACTCCCCCGCTCCCCCTCCTATACTGTCTGGCGGCGGCGCTTCGGAATCCCGGGACATGGCGTCGGGCTGGATCATGTCGCAGTGCATCCCTGGGGCTTCTGGCAGTGTGCCGTGGCGTTCGGCTTACGCGGTCGTGGGGCTTTACCTCGCAGCAGTGTCGGCCGCGGCGGTTCTGTTCCCCTCCCCTCCCGGCGGGAAACAAGGGCCGCGGCTGGCGCTTTGCCTGCTGGCCGTGGAAGCTGTGGGGCTCGGACTGTCCGCCCCGCTCCTGGCCGCGCGGGGACGGGAGCGACTCGTCCGGCTCATCGTTTTGCCGCTTTGCGCAATGGCAGCCCTCGGCCTCGCCCTGGTTGCCGCCGCAGTTCGAGGCGGCGTTGGGCTCCTTCCGCTCGCGTGGGCACATCTCTTCCTCCTCGCGTTCGCATGGCTCATTGCCTCGCTCACAACGGCCCTGCACGTCGCCGGCCTCCGGGCGGCCCAGGCACAGTTCCTGGGCACGCTCGTCGCGCTGTTCATGCTGGGGCAGATCTTCATCGCCAACTCTCTCGTCGAGTTCGCGTCCGGCGAGGCCGCACGCATGCTGGCGATTGACGCCGTGCTCTGGACGAATCCCTGGCTCATCGCCGGCGGCTCGATTCTGGAAGCCGATCCGCTCCGCAGCGAGCATCTCTACGAGTGGTCAGTGATCATCTACTACGGCTTCCAGTACCCGCTGGCCTCGGTCGGCGCGGCCTGGCTTCGCTCGCTCCTGCTCGCCGCAGCCTACGGGGCTCCCGGCTCCGCGGCCCTGGCCCTCGCCACAACGCTCCGCAACAGGTCACTAAGCGTCCGCACACTGGACACTTCTTGTCCACACCGCACCACGTGAAGCGCCCACTCGCGCGATTCGAGTTGCATAAGATGTTCACAGCCAATGCCTTACACAATTGCCTGTTCAGCCGGGCGTCTGGCACACAGGTTGCGAAGGGTAGCTCATCATCAGTTTTCTAACATCAAGAGGAGAACAGGCCTGATGCGTACCTTGACCCGAGCGCTGGCGCTTCCCATCGCCCTCACGCTCCTCGGCTGCTCGTCGGAGGAGAAGCAGGCAAGGACGCCTCCGCCGCCTGCGCCGGCCACGCCCTCGAAGACCGTCGCCGCGACAACTCCTGACCTCGCCGCCCTCCTCAAGAAGGCGGACGCAACGGCTCACACAGGTGCTCAGTGGCTCCTCAAGCAGCAGAAGGACGACGGCACCTTCGGCGGTCCGGCCGAAGTCGGGAAGGCCGCTCTCGCCCTGTCAGGCATCCTCTCATCTCCAGACGCCAAAGCACTTTGCAACGATCCGGCCGTGAAGAAGGCCATTGCGTACATCGCCTCCATGCAACAGCCGGACGGCTCGATCAACACCCCAGGCGAGCAGGGTCTCGCGAACTACCAGACCAGCGCCGCCATCTCCGCGCTCGTGACCTACGACCGCCTCACCGGCACCGACGCCCACAAGGCCATCATCGAGAAGGCAAAGGGCTTCCTCCTCAGCATCCAGAACAAGGAGGGCGTGGATGCCGGGAGCTGGGGCTATAACAGCGACAAGCGCGGCGACCTCTCGAACACGCAGTTCACGCTCGAAGCCTTGAAACAGGCGGGACTTAGCGAGGACTCCGAGGCGTTCAAGAACTGCCTCGCATTCCTCCAGCGCTGCCAGAACCGCTCGGAATCCAACGACCAGCCCTGGGCCGGCAACGACGGCGGCGGCATTTACTACCCCGGCTCATCCAAGGCCGGCGTGATCAAACTGGCCGATGGCAAAGTCATCTATAGGTCTTACGGCTCAATGACTTACGCTCTTCTCCGTGGCTACCTTCTCGTGGGCCTCAAGCCCGACGACCCGAGGGTCCAGGCCGCCCAGAAGTGGATCACCGAGAACTACACCCTCGACAACAACCCCGGAATGGAGGGCGACCAGAAGCTCCAGGGCCTCTTCTACTACTATCTTTCGATGGCCAAGGCGCTCTCGCTTCTCCACTCGCAGGAACTCACCTTGCCAGATGGCACTAAGCGTATATGGGCAAAAGACTTAGCGGAGAAGATCATCTCTTTGCAAGAGCCCGACGGCTCCTGGATCAACACCGCCATGCGCTGGATGGAGAACGACCGCGTCCTCGCCACGGCATACATGCTCTCGGCCCTCGCCGAGTGCCGCGCCGTACTCGCGCACGACTAGGAGCCTGTCCAAGAATCCGCGTGGGACTGCGACGCCCGCGATTCCGGCCGCAGGCTAGGAACACGGAGGAGGCGATGCAACGGAGAGCATCGCTGACGACGTGCGACAACGCCTGC
>DAOOIT010000132.1 GCA_035384565.1 Planctomycetota bacterium
CGCCCCGCTGGCGCCGGCAACGCAGCCCACGCGGATTCTTGGACAGGCTCCTAGCCAAAGCGCCCCGTGATGTAGTCCTCCGTCTGCCTCTCTCGCGGGTTCGTGAAGATCTGCCGGGTCACGCCGAACTCGATGAGCTTGCCCTCGTAGAGAAAGGCGGTGAAGTCGGATACGCGGGCCGCCTGCTGCATGTTGTGGGTGACGATGAGGATGGTGTAGCGGCCGCGCAGTTCACCGATGAGTTCCTCGATGCGCAGCGTGGCCTGGGGGTCGAGGGCGCTGGTGGGTTCGTCCATCAGCAGGATTTCGGGGTCCACGGCCAGGGCGCGGGCGATGCACAGGCGCTGCTGCTGGCCGCCGGAGAGGCCGAGGGCGTTGTCGCCCAGGCGGTCCTTGACCTCGGCCCAGAGCGCGGCGCGGGTGAGGCTGCGCTCGACAATGTCTGTGAGCTGCGTCTTGCTCAGCCCGCCGTGGATGCGGGGGCCGTAGGCCACATTGTCGAACACGCTCTTGGGGAAGGGGTTGGGCTTCTGGAAGACCATGCCCACCCGGCGTCGAAGGGCCACCACGTCAATCTGGGGGCCGTAGATCTCTTCGCCCTCGAGGAGGAGCCTGCCGCCGGTGCGGCAGGCAGGGATCAGGTCGTTCATGCGGTTGATGGCGCGCAGGAAGGTGCTCTTGCCGCAGCCGCTGGGGCCGATGATCGCGGTAACCTGGCCGGCCGGGATGCCGAAGCTGACCTTCCTCACGGCCTCTTTCGAGCCGTAGAAGATCGAGAACTCCTCGGCCTGAACGGTGTCTTCGATGCCCGCGCTGGCCGCGCCGAGCCGGTCCTGGAACATGTCTTCTTGGACTGTGAAGGTGCCCATGGCTCATCCCTTCAGTTTCTTCGATATGCGGGCCCGCAGGATGATGGCCGTCAGGTTCAGGACAAGGACGAGGGCGACGAGGGTGAGGACCATTCCGTACTGCACGTGGCGGATTTCGTCCACAGCCTGGTGCTCGGTGGAGATGTTGTAGACGTTCCAGGAGAGCGCAGGCGTGGGCTGGGTGAAGGTTTCGAGGACGCTGAGCGGTTGGCCGACGCTGACGGCAGCGGTGAAGATGATGGGGGCGGTTTCGCCCGCCGCCCGGCCCATGGAGATGACGATGCCTGTGAGGATTCCCGGCAGAGCGGCGGGGAGGATGACGGTGACGATGGTGCCCCACTGGCTGGCGCCGAGGCTGAGCGCGGCCTCCTTGTAGGTGTGCGGCACGGCGCGGATGGCCTCCTCTGAGGCCCGGATGATCGTGGGCAGCACGAGGAGCGCCAGGGTGAGCGAGCCGGCGAGCACGCTCTTCGAGTGCGAGACGCGCATCGTGTGGATGAAGAAGGCAAGGCCGAAGAGCCCGAAGACGATGCTAGGCACGCCGGCCAGGGTACTGATGAACATCCGCAGGGTGCTCACGAACCGTCCCTCGCGCGAGTACTCGACGAGGAAGATGGCCGAGATGACGCCCATCGGGACCGCGAAGAGCATGGAGCCGAGCGTGAGGTAGAGGGTGCCGAGCATCTCGGGCCATACACCGCCGAAGAAGTGGGCGTCGTGCGACGTGTCGGTGAGGAAGCGCCAGTAGAAGGTGCGGCGGGGACGCAGCATGGCCTCCAGGTGCTGCTCCACGTAGGCAAAGAGCGGCTCCAGGGCGGTGCCTTTGAACTCCTCCACGCGCGGCGAGAGCGTCTTCTTCGCCAGCTTCGTGGGGTCCGAGTAGTCGTAGCTCTCGACCATCAGCACGTCGCGGGCCTTCAGCAGGGCGCGGTCCCAGCGCGTCTGGCCGTACTGCTCGCGGATAAGGGCGGGCCGTGCTTCGCCCGGGAAGGGGCCGAGGAGCGCGCGGAGGCGGCCCTTCAAGTCGTCCAAAGGGGCCTCGTACTTCCTTCGGAACAGGAGGCCGCCCTTCTCCATCTCGTGGTCGAAGGCGGCGAGCATGTCGTAGACGGGCCGGCGGGCGGCCCGCGCCTCGGCGACCTCGGCCTCGACGGCCCTGCGGCTGCCGCGCTCGAACTTGTCGAGCATCAGCTTGCGGAACTCGACCGTGCCTCGGAACCAGAAGGCGCCGGCGCCGCGGACGAGGATGGGGAGGAGGATGACGAGGAGCGACGCGGCGATGAGGGCGATGGAGAACAGCCCCAGGCCCGAGAACGCCTTGTCGAGCAGTTTGCGGGTGCCAAGCGTCATGCTAGTGCCCCATCCTCCGCTTCGTCCGGCGCACGGCCCATTCGCTGAACAGGTTGAGGGTGAAGCAGACGACGAGCAGGCCGATGGCCAGCGCGAGGAGCACGCTGTAGCGCTCCGACCCCGTCACGTGGTCGGCCTCGCCCATGTCGCCGGCAATGGTGGCGGTGAGGGTGCGGACGGGCTGGGTGAGGTCGTACCAGGGCTTGGGAATCTGGCTGGCATTGCCGGAGGCCATCCACACAACCATCGTGTCGCCGATGGCCCGCATGACGCCCAGGATCACCGCGGCGCCCAGGCCGCTGCTGGCAGCGGGGATGACCACGCGGATGATGGTCTCGGCCCGCGTGGCGCCCAGGGCGTAGCTGCCCTCGCGCAGTTCGCGGCCCACGGCCTGTAGCGCGTCCTCGGACACGCTCACGACCGTGGGCAGGGCCATGATACCGAGGATGATGGAGACATTCAGGGCGTTCGTGCCGCTGGGGATCGCCAGCCCGGCCAAGGCACCGGTCGCCCATCGAAGGCCGAGGAACGCGGCGACGCCCAGGGCGGCGGCGACGCCCCAGCGGGCCGCCGGCCGCCACGCCGCACGGCAGCGGACCGTGGCCAACTCGCTGGCCACGACCACCGTCAGGGCGGCGACGGGCGCTCCCACGGCCCAGCCGGCGGCGGAGAGCAGCGTGCCCCCGTTGTCCTGAAGGAGTGGGGCGAAGACCACGAGAGCAAAGAAGCCATAGGCCACCGAGGGGATGGCGGCCAGCATCTCGATCACCGGCTTCACGTACTGCCGGGTGCGAAAAGGCAACACGTCGCTCAGGCACACCGCCGTGGCGATGCCCAGGGGCACGGCCACGAGGATGGCCCCGGCCGTGACCAGCGCGCTCCCGACGAAGATGGACAAGGCGCCGAATGCCGGTGGACGGCCCGACGGGTACCATTCGAGGGCCGTGAACAGCTCCATCACGCCGCGCGACCGGAAGAACGGGATGGCGTCCCTGGCGATGAAGTAGAAGATGAAGAGGACGGCGAGGACGGAGCTGGACGTGATGGCGAGCAGCAGCCCCTTGCCGGCAAGCGAGCCGAGCCGCTGGAGGCGGCTGGCCCGCTTGCTTAGGAGGAGGCTTCGTGATGCGCTTCGGGCAGTGCTCATGAGCACTCATCACCCATCACTTTTCGGGCGGGCACACGAAGCCGATGGCCTCCGTGATCTCTCTGCCCTTCGCTGTTCTGTAGAAGCCCACGAAGTCGCTCAGGAGCGTGCCTTCCTTGGGCTGGCCGTTGGTGTACATGTAGAGGGGGCGGGAGACGGGGTACTTGGCGGTGGCCACCGTTTCCTTGGTCGGCATGACGCCCTCGATTTCGAGGGGTTTCACCGTGCGGTCCACGAAGCCGAGGCCCACGTAGCCAATGGCGCCGGGGGTGCTCTGGACGCGTTGGCGAATGGCGCCGTTGCTGCCGACGTATTCGACGACCGCCGCGATGCGGTCGCCCTGCATGATCTTCGCCTCGAAGACCTCGTAAGTGCCGCTGTTGGTGTCGCGGCTCACCCGCACGATCGGCAGCGGGGGGCCACCCACGTCGCTCCACCGCTTGACCTTGCCCAGATAGATGTCCTTCACCTGCGCCAGCGTGAGGGCCTTGATGGGGTTGCTGGGGTGGACGATGATGGCGATGCCGTCCATCGCGACGATGTGGGCGACGGGCTTCACCCCCTTCTCCTCGGCGGCCTTGAGTTCGGCATCGGTCATGGCGCGGGACATGTTGCCGATGTCGCAGGTGCCGTTGATGATGCCCTTGGCGCCGTTTCCGCTGCCGGATTCGCTCACGCTGATGTTGACGCCCTTGTTCTGCTGCATGTAGTACTCGGCGAAGGCCTTGGCGAGCGGCCCCACAGTGGTCGAGCCGTCGAGCACCAGACGCCCCTCCCCCGCCGTCGCGCCCTGGGGCAGGTTGAGCAGCAGTCCCACGCAGCCCATCCACCACAGCCATCGGCTCATCTCACCTCTCCTTTCCCTGTATCGGGTACTCGTGTCTGACCTTAGCCTAACCCGCGCAGGTTAGCGCGGCGTAAGGCGCTTGTTAGAGTCTCGCGAAATCCACACCGCCGGCGGGCCAGGGGCAATTCACCGGCTCCCCGTCGCCGGCCCTGGCTCGGCCCGTTCGCCCAGGATGGCTCGCCTCTCCCTCAGCCAGGCCAAGAGGCGTTGCTCAATGGCGTCCCGCACCTGCCTGAATGCGCTCAGGCGTTCCTCCTGGGAGCCCGGGGCTTTGGCGGGATCGGGGAAGGGCCAGTCGAGGCGGAAGCTGATGTTGGGGAACACTGGACACCTGGCCTCCGCCTCGGCGCACAGGATGATCAGGTACCCGAAGTGCCGTTTTCCGAGGAACTCTCGCACGTTCTTGGGGCGATGGGAACTCAGGTCAAGCCCGACTTCGGCCATCACCGCGCGCGCGAGGGGATGAATGTCTCCCGGCTCGAGGCCGGCGCTCTCGACCTCGAACTGATCCCCTGCGTGCTTGCGCAACAGGGCTTCGGCCAGCTGGCTGCGGCACGAGTTGCTGACGCACAGGAAGAGGACGCTCGGCTTCTTGGGTTCGCTCATTTCACACCCCCGGCGACGGCGCACGCCGCCGCGGTTGGACGGCTCAGTAAGGGGCCGTCTTGCTCTGGTCGAGCAGCCACTGGTCGAAGCCCCAGGGGTTGGTGGGAATCTCGAAGCGCTGCTCGCCAAGGGCCATCTTCATGGTCTCGACCTCTTCGGCCGTGGCCAGTTCCTTGCTCGTGCCGGTGATGAGCCTGGGCACGAGGACGATGACGAGCTGGGTCTTGCGGATCGAGTGGGTCTCGCCGCCGAAGACCAGCCCAAAGCCGGGGATCGAGGAGAGGAAGGGGATGCCGGCGTAGGCGTCCACCTTCTCCTCGCGGTCGAGGCCGGCGATGACGAGCGGCTCGCCGTCGCGGACGCGGGCGCGGGTGGTGAGGGCGCGGGTGTTGATCATCGGGATGCCCTGGGGCGTGACGCCCGAGAGCGTGCGGTAGCTGACGGCAACCTGGACTTCGGTGGACTCGGAGCCGATCCAGGGCGTGACCTCGAGGGTGAGGCCGGTGGTTGTGGCGGCGGTGGTGCCATAGATGGAGTAATTGACCGTGCGGTTGTCCACGCCCAGCTCGCCGGCGTCGCCGGCGACGGCGGGCGTGGCCGGGGGATTGTAGGGGGTGCGGGTCACCACGTCGGGCACGACGTTGAACGAGAGAATCTGCTCGACGGTGGAGAAGGTGCCCTTGACGTTGCTGCGGGTGATGATCTTGGGCCGCACGATGACGCGGGCCTTGCCCTTCGAGGCCAGGAAGTCCAGGTAGGCCGAGTTGACGACGTAGTTGAACGAGCAGTACTTCTGGCTCGCGCGGGTTTCCTGGTCGTGGTCGGCGGGCGTGAGGGGGGCCTCGATGTAGCGCTTGCCGGTGAGGGGGTCCCAGATGCTCGAAACGTCGTCCCATTCCTGATCGGTCCTGGTGCGGCCGCGGATGCACTCGAAGAGGGAGCGGCCGGGGCCGTTCTTCCAGGCGATGTAGTCGAGGCCGAGCTTGAAGTCGTCGTTGGCGTTCACCTCGTAGATGGCGCCCTCGAAGACCATCTGGTCGGGCACGACGTCCACGGTGTCGCAGTACTTCACGAAGCTGACGGCGCGCGTGGGCTCCTCGCGGCGGACCACGGCGTTGTTCGACGCGTCAATCTGGCTGATGCCCTCGCCGTCGCACCAGAGGTGTGCCAGGGCGTTGACGATGGAGATGTCGCGGTTCTTCGCGCGGTAGTAGACCGTGGAGTAGCCGTCGTTGTTCTCCTTGATCCAGGGCTGGTCAAGGGCTTTGACGGCCTCGCGGATGTAGGGGAGCTGGAAGCGGGGGCAGATGACCTGCATGTATGCCTTGTTGGCCACGCGGTCGCGGACGACCTCGGCCCGTCCGCCCTCCTTGGCAGTGAGCATGCGGAACACCGAGCGAATCTCCCGCACCATGTTCACCGCGTTCGGGTTCTCCAGCGGGATGATCTCCACGACGTAGTCGTTGACGAGGTTCTTCTGGTTCACGCGGAGGATCTTGACCGTGCCCGACTTCTCGGTGAGGTTGAGTTGTTCGTCCTGGTTGGTGTAGTCGTCAATCTTGCTGTCGGCGGCGGAGGGGCTGGCGTCGCCGCGGCGGTTGTTCACACCCGACGCCTCGTCCCCGGTCATGCCGGGCATTCCGGCCCACGCAGCGGGCGCGGTCGCCGCCATGAGGCCCGCCGCCAGAATTGTCCTGAGCCATCGCTTCATCGTCCGTTTCTCCTCATTCGCGCGTGATGTCTTGTGTCACTTCCTCCGCCTCCCGCGGGTTCCCAACCCGCGGGAGGTTGGGGCGTCACGGGTTGATTGGGTCCCCGGCCAGCTTGGGCTTGACGCCGGGCAGTTCGATGGCCTTATTGCCTTTGGCCGTCTCAATGATGTCGGCGTCCTCGGGCGCCAGGCCGCCGCCCTGGTGCCTGGTGGCCTTGATGGCGACGACGACGAGGCGCTTATTGGCCTGCTTGGTCTCGCCGCCGAAGAGGTAGCCGAGGATCGGTAGAGAGCCGAAGATGGGCACCTTGTTGGCAGCGTTGATGGGAGTCTCGTAGACGAGGCCACCGATGACGATCTCCTGGCCGTCGGCGGCCTGCGCCACTGTGGCGGCCTTGCGCTCGACGACCACGGGCACCCCGTTGTCCGCGTAGGCCACGTGGTTGACCACCTGCGTCGTAACATTCATGGAGATGGACTCGGTGCCGACCGTGGGCGTGATGTTGACGTAGACGCCGGTGTCGGTGGCGCTCATC
>DAOOIT010000133.1 GCA_035384565.1 Planctomycetota bacterium
CCACCGGGAACACGGCCGCGGGCACGGCCCACTGCCCGAGCTTCCAGTCAGTCAACACGCCGGCCAGCTCCATGATGGCCACGCTGGCCGCGGCGCCGCCGAGGTAGGCCAGAAGCACCTTCACACCGCCCTTGAGCGTGCAGCCCGCCAGGAAGTACGCTGCCCACGCCTGGAAAGCGATCCACGGCACGAAGTGGCGGAGAGTCGACTCCTTGTAGATGTCGAGCACCATCATGCTCGTGGCCAGCAGCGCGATGAAGATGGGGATGACGATGAACTTCCCGAAACTCACGGGCGGCTCCTGCGACGAGGGCGGCGGCTCCCCGCGCCGCGGCCCTGCCCACAACGGGCGGGCCGGGCGGCGCGGGGGTCGAGGGACTCTACAGGCGGCGGCCCGCGCTGTCAAGCGGTTCTTTGGCGGGCCGTCGCGCGAACATGGCCACGGAGAGCCTGCGCCCCGCTCGCCGCCAGAGTCCTGCAAACCAGACACCGCGCCGCCATACTTGCTCACCTCTGCCGCCCCCGAGAGATGAGCAAGTATGGCGCTTTGGCGATCCGAGCGGCTCTGCGGCCTTCCCGCCCATACTTGCTCAATTCCCTCCCCCTCTAGTTTGAGCAAGTATGGCTCCCGGGCGGGCCGGGGCCTTTCCCTGCCGTTTCTGCCCATCTGCGCCACTTCTGGTCTCACAGGGGTGATGGAGGCAGGGAACCGGCACGGCCTGGATGCCTCCGTGGCGACGGTGGCCAGAACTAGGGACCATGGTCCCGTCGCGCAACGCGATTGACACCGTGCGGCGCCTGTGGCATATTGGGGGAGCAGGGGAGGTTCCGGGCACTCGGCACGCTCGCGGGGGAATCTGGATGCAACACCTCTGGAAGTCGGTGGATGAGGTCCTCGACTATGCTCTCGGCGAGGAGCAGAAGGCCGTGATCACCTATAAGGCGTTTGCTCGGCAAGCCGGGACGGCGGAATTGAGGAGAGTGTTCGAGGGCTTCGTGGACGAGGAGACGGCGCACTTCAAGAAGCTGCTGAGGATGAAGAAGAGCGGCAACGTGTCGCTCCCGGGCGATGGGCTGAACTCACTGCCCAGGCCCAAGGGCGGAAAGCTGCCCGCGGACCAGATCGTGGACGCCGAGGGAGCCTACCGCTTCGCCATCCGCGCCGAGAAGGCCGCCTGGGAGCTGTACTGGGTCTTCAGCGAGATGGCCGATGACCTGAAGATACGCCACGTCTTCAAGCTGCTTGCCGAGGAGGAGAAGGCGCATCGGGCGAAGCTTCAGGAGGAATGGAAGCAGCGGCAATCGCCGAAGGGATTCCTCAAGGGCCTCGTGCGTCTGCTATGGAAATAGTGGCGG
This sequence comes from Planctomycetota bacterium, assembly GCA_035384565.1. Lineage (NCBI taxonomy): Bacteria > Pseudomonadati > Planctomycetota > Planctomycetota bacterium. The sequence continues at coordinate 1,357 of DAOOIT010000133.1, forward strand.
ACCGCCTTCGAGCCGACGCCAAGCCCGATTCGTGGGATGCCCGTGACGGACGTCGCCGCCGGAACGGCGAAGGGGAGGGGCAGCCAGCCGCTCACAGCGCGGCGGTCCAGCCGCCATCGGCGAAGATGATCTGGCCGGTGATGATCCGCGAAGCCTCGGACGCGAGGAAGACGGCGATGGGGGCGTAATCCTCGGGCTCCTGCCAGCGCCCCTGGGGGATGCGGCTGGTGACCCACTCGCGGAGTATCGGGTCGTCATAAACCTTTGCGGCAAGGTCGGTTCGCACGTAGCCCGGCGCGATTGCATTGGCCCTGATGCCGTTGGGCGCCCACTCGGTGGCCAGGCCCCGCACGACGCCGGTGAGGGCCATTTTCGAGATGCCGTAAGGGATCGTGGTGGGGCGGGCGCCGCGGGACATGAGCGAGGCGATGAAGATGAGAGAGCCTGGCTTGCGCGCCGCAAGCAGCCTTCTGCCAATGGCTTGGGCCGTGGCGAAGGCGCTCTTGGTGTTGACGGCGAGGCAGTCGTCTATCTGGCCGAGTTCCACTTCCTGGGCCGGGGCGCGGCGGGTGACGCCGGCACCGTAGAGCAGGGTGTCAATGGTGCCGAGGGCCGCAGAGCAGTCGGCCACGACTGCGTCGCAGACCATCGGGCTCGCCAGGTCGGCAACGCGCGTAAACGTCTTCCTGCCATAGGCTTGTATCTCTGAGGCCACTGAGGCCAAAGCCTGGGGGTCTCGGGCGACCAGGGCTACGTCGGCTCCTGCGCGGGCGAGGCCGAGCGCACAGGCGCGGCCGATGCCGCGGCTCGCTCCGGTGACCAGGGCGACGCGGCCTGCGAGGGAGAAGGGGGCCAGGTCGGGCATCACTTCTTCCAGGGAGGGGAGGATGGCAGGTAGGTGTCGAACTCCCTGATGAGGGCGGCCTCGTAGTCGCCGGCATAAGTCTCAGCTAGGAAACGATCTGCGGCCTCGTTGAAGAAGCGGGTCCAGGACTCCTCCTCGTGGCCTGGGTTGACCGGGAAAAAGAGGGCGCCGTTGGCCCGGGCCGCCTTGAGGTCGCCCGGGGCGTCGCCGATCATCAGGATGCGGTGCGGCGGGTACTTGCCCTTGGCGGCGATGGCGAGGTGCTCCTCCTTCTTGCCTTGCTCCTGGCCGCAGATCACCGCGGCATATTGGGAGATGCCGTGCTCCTCCCACTCGCGGGCGAGCGCTTCGTAAGGGGTTGCAGACACACAGATTATGTCGGCATGGCCGGCCAGTTTCTCGAGGCTTCGACGGCAGTGGGGGAAGGGCGGAACATCGAAGACGTACAGCTCGACGAGGGCGTTGACCAGATGCGTCCAGTAGATGAGGCGGATGAGGCACGTTTCGGGCGAAGCGGGCGCGGTGACGATGGCGCGGCCCATGGGCGAGGTGGCCACGCCCGCGGGGTCGGCCACGATGCACTGCGAGAGAAGCTGGGCGGTCGGGATGCTCAGCTTCGCTGAGGCGTAGAGGAGGAGCCCCTCGTTGCTGAGCTTCACACGCTTGTCCTGCTCGGAAGTCTTGATGAAGTCATTGATTACGTCGAGGTGTGCGGAGAGGAAGGGCTTGAACCGCTCGTAGGGGCTGAGCTCGACGAGGTGCTCGAACGTGGCCTTGAGGGCCAGCCAACGATTGCATCCCCTGGACTTGGAGTTCAGGTTCACGAAGTCCCACACGTCGCGCAGGATGCGAGCAAGTGCCGCCAGGCCAAAGGCTTCGAGCACGGCCGGCGCGAAGCAGAACTTGTGCTTGACCTCCATGGTATCGAAGCCGCAGCCATCGGAGTCGATCCCGACGAAAAACCTGGCCTTGGGGGTGAACGCCTTGAGCTGTGCCTGGGGGTCTGGCATCGGTTCCTGGTCCTTTCGGTCGCTGGGGGTGGTGGGGCTCACACGCCGCTGAAGGCGGAGAAGCCGCCGTCAATGGGCACAACGATCCCTGTGACGAAGGCGGCGGCCGGCGAGAGAAGCCAGACGACCGTGCCGATGAGGTCGTCGGGCACCCCGAAACGGCCCATGGGCGTGTGCTCGATGATGGTCCTGCCGCGCGGGGTGAGGTCGCCGGTCTTCTCGTCCACGAGAAGGTAGCGGTTCTGGTCGCCGAGGAAGAAGCCCGGGGCGATGGCGTTGACGCGGATGGCGGGGGAGTAGTTCCTCGCCATATGCGTGGCCAGCCATTGGGTGAAGTTGCTCACGGCCGCCTTGGCCGCGGAATAGGCGATCACGCGGGTGAGGGGCGTGAAGGCGCACATCGAGGAGGTGTTGAGGATGACCCCCTCCTTGCGCTCGGCCATGTGTTTGCCGAAGACCTGGGAGGGGAGGATCGAGCCGAGGCAGTTGAGCTCGAAGACCCATCGCGTCGCCTCGGGCGGGATGTCGAAGAATGCGAGCTGGTCGGTGGCGGTGGCCTTCGGGTGGTTGCCGCCGGCGCCGTTGATCAGGATGTCCACGTGGCCGAAGTGCCGGACGACGGCGTCGCGCGCGGCCTCGATGCTCTCGCGCTTGAGGACGTCGCAGGGGACGCCGATGGCGTCGCCGCCGGCCTTGTTGACGTCGGCGGCGACGGCCTGGGCGGCGTCCTCGCGGATGTCGAGGATCGCCAGCCTCACGCCCAGGGCGCCGAGGGCCTTCGAGATGCCGCTATAGAGGACGCCCCCGGCGCCAGTGACCACGGCGACCTTGCCCTCGAGGGCGAAGAGGCGACCCAACTCGTCCCGCGTCATGCGTCATCCTTTCGTGAAGGGGGCCACATGCCGGCCCAGGTGCCGCTCGAGGAGGCGGCCGTACACGTCCTCGTGCAGGCGCAGCGTCTCGAACAGGCGCTCGCGGAACCGCCACGAGCCGTTGGCGGCCTTGGCATTGAGCACCGAGCCATAGGTCACGTGCAGCACCTCCCGGGTGTCGAACTGGTCGAGCGTGGCTGCGAGTTCGCTGTCGTTGTGATGGGCCAGGCGCGGCACACGGGCCACGTCGGCCGACACGTGGTAGGACGCCCGGTCCTCCCCATAGTGCTCGCACGCGAAGTCCAGAATCTCGCGGAAGAGCTCGGGGGCCACAAGGGCGATGGTGCGGAGCGCCTCCACGTAGCTGGTGCCGGCCGTCTTCACGTGCAGCAGGTCGCCGGCCAGCCGGGCGGCGATGGGGTAGATCGAAAACTTGTCGCTCCCCGAGTGAAGGCTGAGCTTGTAGGGCCCCAGCGCCCGCGCCACTGCCGCGTGCTGCGCGAAGGAGCGCTCGAAGGCCGCCAGGTCGCCCAGGTAGTCCACCCCCTTCTCGAACCGCCCCACGAACCGGGGCGCGAGGCTCACCCACTGGACGCCCAGGCGCCGCAGCTCGCAGGCGACGAAGTAGTGCTCGAAGGGGGACGTGGGCGAGGCCGTCTCGTCCACCGACATCTCCAGCTCGAAGGGCTGGTGCCCCTTGACCCTGGCGAGGTGGCGGTAGAGGCGGGCCGTGTGGGCGATGGCCCGCCCATACTTGGCCGCGGCGCGGAGCACGTCGGCCTCATTCCATTCGAGGCTCGCGCCCGGCGGCAGCTCGGCGCCGGACCCCGTGTAGCGCGCGAGGCACGCGCTCGCGTCGCTCTCCAGGGCGTCCCAGGGCAGGGCGGCGAACCTGTCGGCGAGTTGGCCTGGGGAGGCCGCATCGGCCGTATCATCCACGTGCGCGCCGGGGTCGAGGGTGAAGAGCGTGAAGCCGGCCGCGGCGCAGGCCTCGACGTCCTCGGCGGTCTTCAGGTGATCGGCGTCGGCCCCGAAGCCCTCGCGGAAGCCCTCCTGGAACACGCCCCACATCGCGTCGTCGAGCACCTGGTGGGGCGCACGCCCCGTACGGGTCATCTCGCGGACGGACTGCTGGGCGAAGACGGGCCTCAGGCCCGAGCGGGCGAGCGCGCGAACGTGGCCGGGAGTGGCCAGGCCCAGGCGGTCGCCGAAGCCGAACGAGGGCGCCAGGCCCAGGCACTGCGGGGCGAGGAACGGCACGCGGGCGCGCAGCGCGGCCGCGTTGGCGTGGCTGCGGGGGCACAGCTTGACCCCCACCCGCATCCCCTCCAGCTCGCAGGGCTCCGCGGTGCCCTCGAACGACGCAGCCGACTCGGGCGGCTTCAGCGCGTCGTAGGCGATCCCGAGGTGTTTGTCGTAGCGGCTGCGCGCCAGGAAGTAGATGGCCCGGTCGTGGCCGATGACGGACTCCGGGTACACGTGCATGTCGCAGGCGAGCGACAGCACTCCTGCGAGCTGGCCCGGGCGCTTGAGGCGCGGGGCCAGGCCATGCGTCACCAGCAGCATCTGAAGCTCGAGCATCGCGGACCCCAGGAGTCGCCAGCGGGCCTCGGTTGCCGGCTTCATTCTAGCCGCGGGACCGGCCGTGTCAAGTCGTGGAAGCAGGCCACGTGCCGCGACCCGGACCGCGGAGCGACGGGCGCGGAACGAGCGAGGTTCTGGCGGGGTTGCCGCGCCGGTCACGACGCGGCCACTTCATCCTGCGCATCGGCAGCGCGGTCGTGGGTCCTGGGAAGCGCGCGCTCCCGGAGGCCGAGGGGCTCGACCTTGAGGCCCGCGCTGATCGCCGCCCCGCGCTGGCGCCGGTCGGCCGTGACGAACAGGTCGGGGCTGGCCTCCATCGCGGACGCGAGGTGGAGCGCGTCCGACGAGCGCAGCCGCGCCCGCTCCAGGCAGGCGACCGCCTGCCGCACGGCGCCCGGCGTGAGCTCGATGGTGGTCGCCTCCTCGAGGTCATCGAGCACGTCCTGCTTGATCGTGGCGTAGTCGCTCTCGGAGAGGCGGCCCGCGCGCCGCAGGCGGTTGAGGGTGGACATGAGTTCCGGCAGCGCCAGGATGCTGACGATCACCTGGTCCGCCTCGGCGCACAGCGCCGCGAGGCGGTCGGTCCCGGCATCCCGCACGTAGCGCTTCGCCAGCGCCGACGAGTCGAGGAACAGACGCATCAGGGGTTCTCCTCCCGGGTGGCGATGACCTCTTTGCTCAGGGACAGGCCGGCGATGGCCAGGGCGTTGGACGTCTTCCAGCGGACGAGCGGGCGGCTCGGGGCGGGGGCCAGAATGGCCACGGGCATCCCGCGGCGCCACACTTCCACCGTCTCCCCGCGCGCCACGGCGTCGAGGTGTCGCTCCACGTCGCTCTTGAGATCGGCAACGCTGACCGCGATCATAGGGTGCCCTCCTCTGCGGCCTATCATAGCATTGGAGCGCCTGTTGTCAATCACAGATTCCTGTGATACCTTGCCGGGCGGCCGCGACCCTCCTCTCTCACCACCTGCGCCCGCGAGGCAGACGGCGGCAGAGCCTGCCCGCGCGGGGTGTGGGCCGGAGTTGTCGGTGGCTGCGGGAGCTCCGAAGGACCGAAATAGGATAGCCCAGGGCAACGCCCCCATCTTTGCCCACCTTTTCCGAGGGCTGGGGCTTAGCCCCCGAAGGGGGGCGATTCAAGGCGTGAAACGCCCCCTTCGG
>DAOOIT010000134.1 GCA_035384565.1 Planctomycetota bacterium
CGGCACGGGCGTCGTCCTCGACGATCTCACCCGCATGAGCGGCGTGCTCGAGAGCAGCGATACCGAGTACTGACGTGGAAACGGATGCGCGCAGCTACGATTCGGGAGTCCTCGACGATTCTTCGGTCACCCGTACCCCGCTTTTTCGCCACGCCGCCCAGCAGCGCGGCGCCCAGAAGACCCCCTTTGCGTCCGCGCGTAACCGTCTCCTCGAGCGGCTATGGAGCGACAGCAGGCTAAGCTACAAGAGGTATCTGGGCTCACCCCTTCGCTACGCCGGCGGCAAGAGCCTTGCTGTAGGCTTCGTGCTGGAGAGGCTGCCGGACCGAATCACCAGACTGGTTTCCCCTTTCTTGGGCGGCGGCTCAGTGGAGGTCGCCTGCGCGGTGGAGTGTGGTCTCCCGGTGATCGCCTCGGACATCTTCGACATACTCTGCAACTACTGGCAGGTGCAGCTTGAGTACCCAGAGGCGCTGTACCGCAGGCTCGCAGCTCTCGAGCCAACAAGAGAGACCTTCGCCGCAGTGAAGCGGCGCCTAAGTGACCATTGGAAAGGCATTCAGCGCCTGGATCGGTACGACCTTGCCGCCCACTACTACTTCAACTCCAATACGTCCTACGGGCCGCACTTCCTGGGCTGGCCCTCGGACGTATATCTCCAGGAGAAGCGCTATCGTGGCATGATCGAGAAAGTTCGAGCGTTTCGCGCGCCAACAATGCATGTGAGAACAGCATCCTTTGAGGAGATCATCGCCAGTTACCCAACTGACTTCCTCTACTGTGACCCGCCTTACTACCTCGACGAGGGGAAGACGTTCTGCGGCATGTACCCGCATCGCAACTTTCCGATCCACCACAAGGGATTCCCACATGAAGCCCTCCGCGAGATGCTGCGATCCCACAGAGGCGGTTTCGTCCTATCCTATAATGACTGCGCAACTATCAGGTCGTGGTATCGCGACTGTGAGATGACTGCTCCGAAGTGGCAATACACCTTTGGCCAGGGTGACACACGTATCGGGGAGAATCGAGCTCGGAGCAACAATGGGACATACGTGAAGCTGTCCCACGAGCTACTCATCTGGAGGATGCCAGCCTGATGGCACGCCGGGCATCCACATCGGAGCGAGCGCGCAAGTACCGTCAGGAGGGGCATGATAATGCCCTCCTTTTCGCCCTTGAGCTTGGCCTGGGCCAGGATTACCGCAATGATCCTCAAGCGAAGAAGGATGTGATCGACCCCTCTGGTGACGCGCACTCCGTTAAGTCAGGTAGGAGGAAATGGCAGATCTTCCTCTACAGCAGGAGCAGGTTCCTGGCGGACGACGGTTTCATGGCGCTCAATGGCATTGGGACTCTGCTCATCCATTGTATTGATGCCTTTCCTCCCTCCTACGACGAGTACAAGAGGAATCCTGCGGCAGCCAAGGAACGCCTGCAGACCCCCATGCGAGAGCTGCGGGACCGCTTCCAGAGGAAGGCCCTCTTGCGCGCCTTCCTCATGAAGGCCATCTTCAACGGAGGAGAGGTCAACTATCTCACCGTCTTCGATGGGACGGCTTTCCACGTCTTCCTGAACAAAGAAGTTGTTCAGGTTATGGGCGAGCGTTTCGAGGTCGTCAACTCTAAAGCGCTGCGCAGAGGCGAGTTCGCCGATCAGAAGGTCCTCTTCCGCTACAAGGGCAAGAACGTCGGGGAGCTCGAGATGCGGAACGACAGCCCCATCCATTACCAGGAAGTGCGTTTCAACATGATAGTGAAGCCGGCCATGGAGTTGCTCCTCGACGCCATCCCGGCGGTGTGCAGCCTGCCCACATCGGAGGTGGTTGTAGTTCACGGTAACGCTGCCAAGCGCTTCGGCAGGTGGTCTTTATGAACGTGCCCCTCACCTGCGTCGCCCGCGGCACGGGCGTCGTCCTCGACGATCTCACCCGCATGAGCGGCGTGCTCGAGAGCTCGGACACCGAGTACTGAGCCCCCATCCGGCAGCCCGGCGATTTTTCCGCACAGAAAAGCTTGACAGCGAGGCTCACGCCGTGCTATAAGCTAGAGTGTTTAGGTGTACGGGCGAGCGTGCGTAGCCAGGCGAGTCCAACAACGACGTAGCTTCTGCTCTGGGACCCATTGCCCGTCCAGCGGGTCCGGCGGGGAAAGGAACCACTGATGAGGACGGCGTCGCTTGCGGTGCTGTGTCTCGCGGTTTCACTGGCATCGGCGGCCCCACTGCTCCCGGGGACGTCGCTGGAAAACCCAGCTCTCGGAACCGCCACGCCGGACTTCACCAATGCCCTCCCGGCCAACTACGCGAACTATGTCCTGGTGGCCACCCTGGTGTCGCCGTATACGGGCGCCTTCGCAGGCTCGGTGACGACGAATGTCTGGCGCGACCCGATCGGCTCGGGCGGCGACGACACGCTGACCTTCGAATACATCTTCACCAACACCACCGTGGGCGCGACTGTGGACATTGTGCGCGCCACCATCGGCGACCCCACGTACCCCTGGCTCGGCTACACCATTGACGCCGGCGCCGATGGCTCGGGCACATCCACCCCCACAGGTGTGGGGATCTTCTGGAGCGACGGCGACCCGAACTTCATCCTGCGCGACCCCACCATCAGCGGCGAGGGCCTCACGATCCAATGGATGGACGGGGCGTTCAACGGGACCCTGATCCGCAATCCCACGAATGTTTCGGCCCGCGTGTGGTTCGACACCAACGCCACGGCCTACCAGACGACCAACGTGGGCATCCAGGATACGGGGCTGGTGGCCTCCGCGAGCGGCTATGCCCCGAAGGCCGCGAACAATGAGCTGATTCCTGAGCCTTGCTCGCTCGCCCTGCTGGGCATTGGCCTCGCGGCTCTCGCTCGCCGCCGCCGCAAGAGCTGAGCAGCGCCCGCAATCGAATCCTGCATCCAGAGCCGCCGCGCGACGCACGTCACGCGGCGGCTTTCTTTTCCCCAACACACCTCAGCTCGGTGAGGGGAGCGCGGCACAGCCGCCCTTGGCGGAGTTGGCGACGCATGACTACCCCGGCCACGAATCCGTCCTCGTTCCCTTCGTAGCCGCAAGCGTCCCGCTTGTCGAGGACCCCCGCAAGCGGGACGCTGCGGCTACCCTTGGTGCTCTGACCAGCGCCGCGTGGCTCTACACTGCAAATGGATTCGCGGGGGGAGCAGTAACGCCCTGCATCCTGCGCGGTGCCCACATGCAGGGGGCCTCGCGTTGCCGCGAGGCCCCCGGGTGTGTGAGACGTTCCCTGACGTGCCTCACTCTGCGACCACTTCCTTGAAGCAGGCGGTGTTTCTCAAGCCCACCTCCAGAAGCACTCCCTTCTTCGTGGCAACGGGCAGTTCGAGCACGTTGCTGCACGTCCACTCGGGCGGGCACTGGGCCGCATCGCCCGCCGGCAGGGCAAGCAGGTTGGCCCAGATGTGGAGCACCTTCACGCTGTCGCCGGCCGGCAGGGTCACATTCCACTTCACGCAATGAGTCGCCGCCGAATACTGGCCGCCACCGTCTGCCACCAGGAACATCAGCGAGGTGTCGAGGCAGTCCTTCACCACGATGTCCTTTGGGTTGGGCAGCCCGGTGGCCGTGATGGTGATCGTGTAGAGCACGGTGTTGCCGCAGGTCAGCGGTCCAGGGTAGCCGCCGTTCTCGCCTGCGTTGTTGGCCAGGTCGAGCAGGTTGTGGATGAACGCCAGGTCAGCGCCCACCGTGTTCAGCGCGTCCTCGGCCAGCTTGCAGAGGGCCTCGTGGGCCGCCACGTCGTCCAGCGCAAACGTGCCCGACAGCAGGTTCAGCTCGGTGGCGAGCAACTGCCGCCGCGTCTTGGACGCCATGTTGGAGCCGCTGTAGTTGAGGATGTTGTAGGCATTCTGGAGTCGCTGCGCATCCGTGGCGCCGAGCACAAACGGGTCAGGCAGGTAGAAGCCCTCTACCGCCACGAGCCACGACGCGAGGTCCGCGTACGAGACCTGAATGCCCCTGGTCTTGCCCGCCATGTGCTTCTGGATGTTGTTCTTCCAGAAGCCGATGGTGCGCGAGTTGCCGAGCAGTTCGCCGCCCGACTTCTCGATGGTTACGCGGCCGAACGACACCACGCCGCCGCCGAGGTAGTGGCTGGGGTCGGTGTCGCTCACAGGGTCCCCCACCGGCGGGTAGCCGACAGCGGTGCCCACGTTGGCATACTGCCCGCCCACGGCCACGCCGTTCGCCGAGAGGGTCTGCGAGGCGCCGGGCGCCAGCGAGGGGATCACCCCGATCACGCCCAGCACGTCATCGGTCACGGTGATGTTGGTCAGCGTCACATCGCCTGTGTTCGTGACGATGTACTCCCAGAGCACAGGGGCGCCCACGGCGATGAGCGGCCCGGGCGCCACATCGGCGTCCTGGCCGTTGGTGTGCTTCTCGATGTCCAAAGAGGGATTGATCGGGCCGGGAGCGAACGCCTGGGCTGTGGAGACCGCTCCGCTGTCCAGCAGGCCCACGGCAACCGTCTGGAACGTCTCCCAGTTGGTCTCGATGAAGATAGAGGAGGAGGAGTCCCCCGCGCGCAGCGCAGTGCCTCTGCTGAGCGCGCGCCACTGGATCGTCAGGCCGTCACCGAACACCACGGGATTCCGCTGGATGAAGTTCGGGTCGCCATCGGTCCAGAAGGGAGCCACAGTGCCCGCGGTCGAGGAGCCGGAGCCGTCAGCGCCCGCGTTCGTGATGGTGACCCCGAGCCAGGACGCCCCGGCGATCGTGGCCCGGATGAGGTCCGAGGCGCCCGTGCTGGTGAAATGATAGCGGAAGCCCAGGAACCCCGTGGCGGGGTCTCTGTAGACCGTGCTCGTCAGCACGCCGGCGATGTCGGGCGTGAGCGGCGCGTAGGCCGACGCCATCGGGCCCCCGACGATGTTGCCCGCCACGAAGTAGGAGGGCAGCGTCGTCGAGTAATTGGGCGGACCCAGCGGGGGGACAGTGCCCGGCTTGAACAGCGAGGTGCCCGGCGGCAGGGGGTTGGCCGCCAGCACAGGCCCGTTCGCGGCGACGGCGAATGCCAGGGCCAGGAGGACGACGACCGTGCAGTGCAGAAGCCTTTGTGTCGCAGTATCCTCAGCAAGGATGGCGGGGTGCGAGGCGCGCGTCGCAGACGTGTAGCCCCGCGTTCCAGAACGCCGCAGCGCGAGTGTCGTCAGGGAAACGTTCATGGGTGGATCTCCTTCGCTCCGGCCCGACGCGGGCATTCCTGGGCGTCTCGGGGCGTTCGGAAATCCAACCTCGTGCGATCAGACGGACGGAAACAACACCGCGCGGCCGCGGGCGCCGCGAGGTGGCTGAACTCGCAAACACGTCGGGGGGCTGCTCGCAGGAAAGCCTCCGCGTCGAGCCGGAGCCGAGCGGGCGGCAAGAGGCCGATGCCTTCAGGAATCTGTCGGGGAAGATGCTCATCCGAAAGCCCCGCCAAGACGCCCACGTTCGATCAATGCTTCTGTACTCAGTTTCAGTCCGTTTGCGCGCGATGTCAAGGGAAATTGCGCGATTTCTTTGACAGACGGGGCGCCAGAGGCTAGAATCCCCAGGCGCCGCGGGCGTCTCCCGCCCCGCGCCGCCGCTCCCAAGGCCCTGTGGAATGGCATCGCAGGTGAGACCCTCCACTCGGAAGCGCCTCCTGGCCCTTGCCCTCCTGGCGGGGTGCGCCATAAGCGTCGCCACCCCCAGAGCATGGCACGACGCTCTGCGCGGAGGGGCCCACTCGGCGGCGGTCCCGCCGCTCCGCCTCCTGAGCGGCACAACGGCCTCGTTGCAGGCCCTCCTCAGCCGCTTGGCGAGCCTCTGGCGCGCGAGCGAGGAGGTCGAGCGGCTCCGCGAGGAGAATCGCGCGCTCCGCGAGGCCATGGCCTACCTCGCGGCCGAGGCTCACGATGCGGCCGTGCGCCTGCGCAACCTGCGCGGCTTCGAGGAGTTCCGGCAGAGCCTGCCCGCGCACCCGCTCCAGATCGTGCCGGCCACGGTGGTCGCTGCCGACGCCTCGCCCTGGCGCCACAGCGTGATCGTGGACAAGGGTTCGGCCGATGGCCTGCGTCCCGGGACCCCCGCGGTCTGGGGCTCCTCGATCGTCGGCAGGGTCGCCGCCGTTCAGCCCCGAGCCGCCACGATCCGCCTCCTCACCGACAGCCTGGCGGGCCTCAAGGTGCGCGTGGCGCGCACCGGCGACGTGGGGGTGCTGCGCGGGACGAGCGATCGGGATGGCCTTCTGCAACTGAAATGGCTCTACCTTCATCCCGTGGCCACAGGCGACCTGGTCGTCACCTCGGGTCTCGACCCCACGGTGCCTGCCGGGCTGGTCGCGGGCCGAGTCGTCCAGGCGCCGGCGGCGAAAGACCACCTGTTCTACGACGTCAAGGTGCGCCCCCTGATTGACCTCAACCGCCTCAGCGAGGTGTTGCTGGTCCTCTACCGCTTGCCCGATGCGGAGCGCTTGCTGGAGGAGCAGGCCCGATGATTCGCACGCTGCGCCACGTCAGGCTCAGGTCCGGCGAGAGGCTCCGCGTCGCCGCCCTCGTCGCGCCGGCCGGCCGCTATGCGAAGGCCATTCGAGCGTTTCTCGCCCACAAGGGCCAGCCGTGGCTGCTCCACGTGGACCTGGCGAACCAGGGCCTGACCGACCGGCTTCGTACGACCTACTACGTCGGCTTCCTGGGCCGCGACCTCGGGGGCAACGTGATGATC
>DAOOIT010000135.1 GCA_035384565.1 Planctomycetota bacterium
CCTTCTCGTCGGTGTAGAAGTACTTGGTGTGGGCGCCCTCGATGTCCGCCTTGCCCACGAGCTTGAAGTTCTTGGGCTGGCCCTTCTCCTGCCAGGCAGCATCCGCCGCGTCGAACTCAGAGCCTTTCTTGGCGAACACCGCAGGCTGTGCCGGCGCCGGCGTAGGCGGCGGAGGCGCAGCGGGCACGGGAGCGGGAACCGGCGCCTTCGCCTTGATCGGCTTCCCCGTCGACTTCGACCACTTGGCCTCGATGCTGTCCGCCGCCGCCTGGACCTTCGCCGTGTCGGTCTCGGTGAGGATGGCGGTTAGTTCGCCCTTGCTCGCCCACTGGTAGTGCTTGATCTTCACCTGCTGGGCGAGCTTCTTCACTTCCCCCACCGACATGCCGTTGATCTTCTGCTGGAAGACCTGCTTCTTGACCGCCACTTCCTTGGCGAACGTCTCGACCGATTCCTTCGGCAGGATGGACGATGCCCCGATCTGGTCCTCGGCGGCCTTGACGGCGCTCAAGAAGCTCTGGTAGCTGGCGGGGTCGTCGGGCACCTGGACGGCGTTCGTCTTCGCCACAAGGTCCTTCGCGGCCTGACTCACTTTGGCCGCGTGCTCGGCTTGGCTGAGTTCGGTCTTGGCCTTTTCGGCAGCCTGCTCCCCCGCCTGCTTGTTCAGGGCGTCGATCAACTGCTGCTTGTTCTTCAGGACGCCGATGCCGTGCTTGTCCTTCGCCGCGGCGAGGGACGGGCCGGAGAGAGCGGAGTGGTCCACGCCCGGCTCGACCTTGTCCAGCAGGTCGATCACATCCTGCTTGGTCATGTTCAGCGAGACGCCCTTGCCCTTCGCCATCTCCTGGAGCTGCTTGACCGTGAACTGGCCGTAGCCCTGGGCCGGCGGGACGACGCTCTCGACGACAGCCTGCTGCGCGGCGGCGCCGTACTGGGCCTTCAGGAGGTCGATCAGCTCCTGCTTCGAGCGCAGGGCGCCGACCTTGAGGTACATCACCTTCGACTTCAGGGCCAGCCCCGAGAGGCCGGAGTGGTCCACGCCCGGCTCGATCCCGTCCAGCAGCTTGATGAAGTCGGCCTTGGTGCGGGCGATAGAGATGCCCTGCTTCTTCGCCGCCGTCTGAAGCTGCTTGACCGTGAGCGTCTCGAACTGCCCTGTCTTCAGCGCCTCGTTGACGGCCGCAACGTCGGCCTTGACCTCGGCTGCCTGGGCCTCGACGTCGTCGGGTGACAGGATGCAGGTCGGCTTCACGGCCTCCGCACGGGCGGCCAGCGCGCCGGCGCCGCAGATGGGCAGGTCGACCACCGCGACGTGCCCGCAGCGGCAACGGGCATGCTTCGGCTGGGGCGGGAACCGGTCCACGGGGAACGTCTTGCCGTCGAGCGCCTCGCACTCCGGGCACATCCTCTCGTCACCGGCGGTGAGCCATTCGAGCTTGCTGATCCCCACGGTGCTGTAGAACTTCCTCTGCCCCTGGCTGTGGGCGCGCATCGTCTCGGTGCGCGCGATCAGCTCCATCCGCGTCTGCGCCTTGCCAAAGACCCTCTTCCCCGCGTGCCGGAAGGCTTCCTTGTCCGTGACGACGGTGCCCATTTCCTTCACGATGTCGCGCACGGACATGCCCGTGGCGATACCGACCTGGATGGCCTGGTTGAGCCCGCTCGCCAGGTCGCGGGAGACGTCGCCGGCCAGTTGGATGTTGAACCGCGTCATGAAGTCGAGCGCCGAGGTGTCGACGATGGTGAAGACGTTCGTCGCCATCTTGTCGATCCCGCCGGCGTCGAGGTCGCGGTAGAACGGGAGCTGCGCCTCGGCGAACTCCTCGATCCCGTGGGCGAGGCCCCGCTTGAAGCTCTCCGCGCCGGCGCGCCCCAGAATGAGCCGATGCTCGTTCCGCACCTGGGCGACGATGGCCCGGATCTCTCCCTGGAGTAGCCGCAGGCTCCTCTCGTTCGCCAGCTTGCCCTCGGGCAAGTCGCCGAGGGTGGTATACTTCAGGAGCGCCGCCTTCACATCCTTCTCGGCGCGGGCGAGAACGTCGGTCACGCGGGCCGCGGTCTTTTCCCCGTAGGCGTTGCGGTTCTTATAGGCCAGCGCGGCCCACTCGCGGATGCGTTCGCTCTGGGGCTTGGGCGCAGCCTGGGCGGCGAGGGGGGAACACTCCCCGAACGTGAGGCCCGGCGTTGTCGGTGCGACCGCTACCGACATGGCGCACACTCCTCAGCCGCCCGAGGCTGGCCCGTGGCATCTGCCGCTGGCGTGGTCACGGTCTCCTCTGTGGCCTCGAAGTAGCGGCAGGCGTTGTTGTCGAACCGCGTCTCCGTCTCGCGGATGGCGCACCAGTTCTCTTCGGCGTCGAAGTATTCGCACTGGTCGCAGATGCCGTCCGGCACATCGCCTTGCGCCCCGAGCCGCGCGGCGATGCTGTCCGGCGCCGGTTTGTTCCTCTCCTGCGGGATGCCCAACACCTCGCGGGCGTACTCAGGCGTGATGACCCCCGCCATCACCAGGTCCACGATGGGCTTGACCACCTTCTCGTCAGTGAGATCGACTTCCTTCCGCTCGGCCTCGGTCTGCGTCGCCTCGACCTCGGGGTCCAGCGCCATCCGCACCTGGAGGCTCTTGCGGGAGATCAACCGGCGGTCGTACAGCTCGACGAGCAGCTTGCGGTAGTCGGCGTCGTCGCTGAGGTCGAGGTCGTTGAACAGGACCTCGATGGTCTTCTCCCCGTGGCTTTTCATCTCCTGCCAGTCGCCGAGCACCCAGCGCAGAATCCGCCGGGCCGCCCCCTTGATCTCCCCGAGCATGATGATCATCTTCTGCATCGAGACGGAGGCCGTGGCGAAGTTCGGGCCGTCTCCCGTGACGATGCTGCGTGCGAGGCCGAGGGCGACGATGATGTCCTCCTTGATCTCCTTGACCTTGTCCTCGGTCTTGAGCACCTCGCCCTCAGTGCCGTAGGTCTTCACGTCGCAGTAGAAGGGGACGACGACGCCCGACTTCAGGTCCATCTTGTTGAGCATGTCGCGGACCTTATCGAGCATCCCCTGGTCGGGCATGACGAGCTTCGAGCCGAACTGCCCGCCCACCTGTACGAAACGCAGGGGCGTCGTCCAGCGCTTGGCGATGGCGGATTCGCTCTGCCGGTAGTCGCGCAGGAGGGCGATGGCGTGGAACGCGGGGAGTACCATCGAGTTGCCGCGCGGCGAGAAGCTCGGCGCGTCCCACTTCAGATGGATGAGTTGTTCCAGGGGCAGGTCAACCCCCTCGCCGATGCCCAGAGAATCCTCGGGGAACTGCTTGACCTCGGTCAGCTCGCCCTGGACGTACTTGAGCTTGACCGACACGGGATTGATGCACTGGACGGCGGCGATGTCGTCGCCCTTGTCCGTGTACGTCTTGTAGCCGACGCAGTCGCCCTTCACGAGGAGCTGGAGGACCATGTCGCGGACGAAGGCGTCCAGCCCCACGCGGTCGGCGAGTTCGCGGACCTCCGCCTCGACGCCGTCGTCCTCGCAGTTGAAGCCGACCTCGTCGCCTATCGCAAAAGTCCGCCAGGCGTTGACGGCGTTCTTGACGATGGGTTCCTCGGTGTAGTACTCCCAGGCCAGCTTGGCGCGCTCCTCCCACGTCTCCGGCACCGCCTCTTCCACGTTGAGCTTGCGGAAGACGCCGGCGTCGAGCGCCGCGGCCGCCGCCAGTTGGTCCGGCGTCACCGCGACCACCGAGAGCTTGCCGTCGTTGTCCTGGCCGATGACCTGCATCGCCGCTGTCCCTCGCTACTCGGTCGCGGGCGGTTCGCCGTTGCCGTTCGCAGCCCGCGCCCGGTCCACCGCGGCCTCGGTGACCTGGTAGCCGATGACGTTCAGCACCAGGGTCGCCGCGCCCACGATCACCTGCACAGCCGCATCCGTCCCCGCCGGGGCGACCACGCCCACCGTGACGAGGACCGACACCACCATCCCCGCCACAGCCAGCAGGAATCGCCGGCTCGTCCAGCGGGACACGACCTTGACCTCGTTCTCTGCCATTGCAGGCTCTCCTTTCCTCGGTTCACCAGAAGATCGGGTCCGTCAACACAGGGGTGACCGTCGGGACGATCTCCTCGAACTGGTCGAGGCGCCTCTGGTCCCGCACGAGCATCGCGCACCGGATCGCGTCCACGATGTGGTCGTTGCCCTTGGAGTAGATGATGTTGCCGTTGACGAGCGTGTAGGTGTGCGTCGTGAACTCGTCCACGAGCTCGAGGTCGTTCTTGGGCAGCCGCAGCTCGCCGCGCTGAAGGGCGCGGTTGATGAGGCTCGTCATGTACTCCTTCGCCCGCTTCTTCAGCGGCAGCCCCTCCTTCTCGGCAATGGTGACCATGCCGCCGAAGTCGTAGCCGTGGAGCTTGGCCTCGAGGTTCAAATGTCGGAACTTGTCGAGGGTGGTCAGCTCCTGCACAACCGCCAGGCCGTTCCCGCCGCGGTCCACGCCGATCCCCATCGGCGCGAAGTACCGCTCCAGCAGGCCGATGACGACCGCGATGTGCGGGTAGGCCACGTGCTCCATGTGGATGCGGAGGACGAGCTTCGCCCGGCGCCGGCCTTCCTCCTCGACCTCCTGGAACACGACGATCTCGGTCGGGTCGTTGGTGTAGCCCAGGTCCCCGCCGACCCAGAACGTCCCGTCCTGCGGCCCCAGGTTCAGGAGCATCTCCAGGCGGCTGAAGACGTCCTCCTCCGTTTCGCAGGAGGCGAGGGTCTCGCCCGTGATCACGACCGGCTTGTAGCTTTCCATCGGCTCCTGGCAGCGTTCGAGGTACTCGACGTTGAAGGCGCCGTAGCTCGGCTTGCCGTGCTCGCCGGCGACCTCGTGCTGCCAGCCGGCCGTGTCCTTGCCGCCGTAGAACTCGGTGAGTTCCGCCTCGCGCTCGGCGCTCCAGGCCGGGTTCAGCCAGCTCGGCCAGCGGAAGACCCGCCAGTTGGGCGACTGGGTCAAACGGTAGTACGTGGTGCTGCGGAGGCCGTTGGGCGTCGAGTAGATGCGGAGGACCCCGCCCGCCTTCAGGCACTGGCGGAGCGCCTGCCACGCGGTCTCGGAGAGCCAAGCGCCCTCGTCCACCCAGATGCGCTCGACATGGAGCGAGCGGAACGCCTCGCCGTAGGCTCCCGCAGGGCGGAAATGGAGCACGGACCGGGTGCTGAACTCGATGCGGTAGTAGGGCTTCTTCTGAATCTTCGGCTTGCCCTGCGCAGTGAGGCCCACGCTCGCGCCCAGATCGGCGCACGACTGGACCTGGTGCTCGATCTCCTCGATGATCGTGTCGAGGTGTCCCTGGTGGGGCGCGGCGATCAGCCCTTGCTTGCCGCGCGTGGTGAAGACGAAGTGGAGGGCGTCCGTGCTCAGACCGACCGTCTTACCCGTGTCGCGGCCGTCGAGATGGATGACGTTCCTCTCGGCGCTCCGCAGGTCCTCGACCTGGTGGGGCCAGTAGCGGCGCTTCGACCCGTCGCGGTTGCGGAGGTAGTGCTCGCCCCAGAGGACGGGGTCCTGGAGCCGTTCGATGATGGCCTGCCTGTCGTCCGGGGAGAGCACGGGCTCCCGCGCCCGCCCCCCGCGGCGTGCCGCGTCGAGCCGCGCGGCCCGTCGGTGCGGGTCATGCCAGTAGCAGTGGCTGCCGCCCCCGACGGCCGGCGCCCCGCACGGGCTCCCATCCCTCCGCTTCGCTTTGCACGGTTCCACAGCCACGGCTACGCCCCTGAAAGAAATCCCATTTTTCGCCTTGCTATTCGCGGCGACCTATGCCCCTATGTGTCACGAGCGGACGGGACAAGGGCCGTCAGCGGGACGGCCCGCCGCCGCGAAGGCCAGGGCACAACGGATCGAAAGGAGATCGCCATGCCCAGCCAGTTGACCCTGAAGGGCGCCGCACCGCAGTACCTGGAGCACCTGCGGACGGCAGGGAAGAACGCGCACACTGTGAGGACGTATGGGAAGGCCCTCGAGGCCATCGCCGGCTTCTTCGGCGAGGCCAAGGCCCTCAAGACGCTCCGGCCCGCCGACGTCGGCCGGTTCCTGAAGAGCGATGCCCTGCTCAAGAAGCCCAACGGGCGTGAGCGGGCGAAGCCGACCATCGACCAGATCGTCCGCGTGCTGCGGATGCTCCTGGAGTGGGCGCAGGCCCAGGGCCACGTCGCCGCCGTCGCCTTCCCCCAGGACGCCATGCCGAAGCGCCGCCGCAAGCAGCAGGCCGCCAACCAGCAGACCCAGGAGCCGGAGGCCGCGACCGATGAAGCTCAGCCTGGCAATTGAGTGCTTCCGCACCCAGATCGAAGCCAACGCCCGCTCACGCCACACCATCGGAAGCTACCTCCACGATCTGGGGGTGATGGCCACAGCCGTCGGCCACGAGGCCGAACTTGAGGCCATCACGACCGACGCCATCGCCCGGTTCCTGACGGGCGCCGCCGTCACGCGCAAGCCTGACGGCTCGCCCAAGGCGCCCGGCTCGGTGGACAAGGTGAAGACGAGCGTCAAGG
>DAOOIT010000136.1 GCA_035384565.1 Planctomycetota bacterium
AGAGCCGCGCGCCGCCGCCCAACTGCGCATAATTCGCAACTGCGCATAAGCGCGGTTATGCGAAGCTTCGCATAACCGCGCATTCGATGGCACGCTCCATGCAGGGAAGGTGAAGGCCTACGTCCAGTTCTGCCTGGCCCTGGCTGCAAAGGCTCTCAACGCGCGAGCGGCATCGAGCCGGCAGCGTAAGGCCAACGGCCACAGCGACAAGTACGACTTCCGGGTCTTCGCCTTGCACCTCGGATTGATCGGCGACGAGTTCAAGACGTGCCGCAGGCACCTGATGGCGAACCTCGCCGGCAGCGCCGCGTGGAAGAACGGCCGGCGGGCCGCTCCGCCCGCCCCTGCGGTCGCCCCAGAAGCATCCCGCACCGCAGAGGAGGCGCCCGCCGAGGACGCCGACCCTGCTGAAGGCGATGCCCCGCAACTCCCCGATGTCTTCTCCCGGTTCCTGACGTAAGGAGGCAGCTTATGCTCCGCATCACCACCAGAGACGGCGAGGCGTTCGAGGGCGAGACGGCCCTCGACATCGTCCGCGCCATGAAGGGCGCCTCGATGTTCAGCGATGTCAAAGACGTGCTCCACTATGTCGCCGTCGTCCAGAAGCGGCTCAAGGAGGTCGAGGGGGTCGAGCTTGCGCTGACCGGCGAGAAGCTCGACGACCGTTGCGAGTCGTTCATCCGCGAGCTGGACCGCGTCGGCCTGGCGAAGCTCCAGCAGCTTTCGGGTGCCGACCTCGGCGAGGTGGAGCACATGGTCCGCGAGACCGCGAGGCTGCTCAACGCCGGCGACTTGCCCGGCGCGTGGAAGTTCCTGCGCCCCAAGCTGCGCCTCACTCCGGACGAACTCGCGGAACTGGATCACCGCCTGGGACTCGACGCGAAGAAGGAGGATTGAGATGGCAAAGGTGAAGGTGCCCAAAGCCGTGCTCGATGGCCTCGAGGCCGTGCGCCGCTCCGGTTTGACCAACATGCTCGACCGCCCCGTCGTCGCCCAGCTCGCAGAGGAGTTCGGCTTCGAGGAAGCGGCCCGCTGGATCAGAACCCGTCACAAGCTGTACGCCATCGGCGTCTTCCACGGCTTCGCGGCTGAGGAGGAGAAGTAGCATGTGCGGACTCACAGGCGTCATCCTCGGCCGCAAGCGCCGGAAACGCGACGAGCTGGTCACCATCCGGACTCTGTTCACCGGCCTGCTCCTGCTGAACCAGAAGCGAGGGCACCATGCGACGGGCATCGCCGTCCTCCGCAAGGACGGGTCCGCCGCCGTGTTCAAGCGCCCCGTGGCCGCGTGCAGCCTGATCCAGGCAGAGAACTACTGGCACACGCTTCGGCCCGACAACGCGGTGACTGTGATCCTCGGGCACACGCGCTACAAGACGCAAGGCAGCGAGAGGAACAACGCGAACAATCATCCGCTCGTGATAGGGCCGAGCGCAGGGCCCGCAGGGGGCGCAAGGGGCGTCGTGTACGGAACCCACAACGGCACGGTGATCAACGCCGACGAACTCTTCCGCAGGTTCCGCCTGCCCCGGTCTGCCGAAGTGGACTCCGAGGTCCTATTCCGCATGGTGCGCCGAGCCAAGAACGACGCCGAGTTCAAGTCCATGCTCGCGCTGTGCGCGGGGTCGACCTCAGCGGCGTGGGTCTGCCAAGGCAAGCCGGGACGGCTCCGCCTCCTCAAAGGCGACATGCCGCTCGACGCCGCCTACGCCCCGCGTCTGCGGGCCGTCTTCTACTCCAGTGAGGCCTGGATGCTCCGCTCAGTCCTTAACCGCGAGCCGCACCGCCTGCTCGACCTCGACCCCTTCACGCTCTCGACCTTCGACGCCAGCAGCCTTCTCGACTTCACCCAGCAGGATGTGTTCTTCCTCTCTCCCGCTGCGATGCTCGCTCAGGCGCCATGAAGAATCCCGATCACATTTGCCTTGACTTCTCGTCGCCCCGATGCCCCTATGTTCACGACACACGTGGCCGAGCGGCCGCCGACGTGGCGGCCCGCCACACACCAGCAGGGCGCCCTCTTGAAAGGAGGACACGATGCCCAGCCAGTTGACCCTGAAGGATGCCGCACCGCAGTACCTGGAGCACCTGCGGGCGGCCGGGAAGAACGTGCACACCGTGAGGACCTACAACAAAGCGCTTGAGGTCGTTGCCGGCTTCTTCGGTGAGGCGAAGGCCCTCAAGGCGCTCCGGCCCGCCGACGTCGGCCGGTTCCTGAAGAGCGACGCGCTCCTCAAGAAGCCAAGTGGGGCCGAACGCGCTCAACCGACGGTGGACCAGATCGTCCGCGTGCTCCGGATGCTCCTCGAGTGGGCGCAGGCCCAGGGCCACGTTCAGACCCTCGCCTTCCCTCAGGATGCACTGCCCAAGCGCCGCCGCCGACAGCAGGCGCAGCCGCAGGAGACCGCCCCACAGGAGACACCGGCCACGAACTGACCCTCTCTGATCCTTCCTCTTGCCGCACCGCCCTCGGCTCCCACGCCCGGGGCGGTGCCTCTTCGACCAGAGAGGGAACACAGCCGAGCTGCCCACGAGGAACAGAAGGCACAGATCCGCCCAGACCGAGGGGATCTGCCGCGGCCCCCACGAATCCCGTGGCGTAACCCCGTGCCCCCCGCGACCCTGCGGCGCCGCCCCCGGGAGCGACCCTCTCGACACCCTCGCGCACACCCCCGACACTACCGCCGAAGAAGAACACCCCGCGACACAGGCAGTCCAGCGACAGGCGGAGCCGAACGCGCGGGGCCTCGGGGCAACGGATTCGCCCGCGGCCAGAACTCACCCCCTCCGCCTCGGCCTCGGCCCCAAGCTGCCCACGCACTGGCAGCTCGGAGATTCGCGGGGGGGGAAGACCCGTCGCGCTGGCAGACCGCGGCAAGGCCACAGCCACCCCCGGGCCCCTGGCGCTCGCCCGTCTGCGGCCAGGGGCGGCCCACGTCGGCCCAGGGGCGACCCTTCGCGCCCGTTCGACCCAGGGTCCCAGCGCCAGCGGACAGGCGGCCCCTGGGCCAACGTTCGCGAGCACCGCTCCCGGCAGGCCCCTGTGGCCGCCGGCCGCGCGTCAATGGTGGTGCAGCCGGCCGCGAAACTGACGAACCTATTGGTTTACAGCCCGTCGTCCGGCACCGTCCCGATTCACCTGGTTCTCGCCTGGCACCCCGCAAGGAGGCGCCCCTGGCTCTATCCCCTTGGCAGGCAACGGCTTGCAGGCGGCCCCGACGTTGAGCGCCTACCCAAAGCGCCGCTTCTCCGAGCGACCCGCGGCAGGGCGCGAGGGCAGAACGCAGCCCCGGCACTGCTGCCGCTGCCATTGGGCCGCCGGTGCTCGGGGCGCGTCTGTGCGCGCCAGCGCACCCGCGGTTGCCACGTCCGAACCCCACGAGGGCAAGCCTGCCCCCGAGATGCGGCGACGTAAGTCCGTGGTCCACATCAGGATACGCAGCGCTTCCGGAACCTGTCCTCGGCCCAGCAATGCTGTAAACCAAAGCGAGCATCAGTTCGCGCCCGAAAAGAGTGGCTCCCCGAGTCGCGGTAGGGACCGCCCTTTCGGGCGGCCCCCCGCACAGATCCCGGCGTGCGGAACTACCGCACCGGGCTCTTGCCTTGGGTCAGACGCGCAGGCGCTCCCAGGGATACGGGTGCAGGATACGCGGTTCGGGCAACCAGCAGGCGATGAGGCGGTGCATCCGCTCCCACGTGATCCGGGTCTTATAGCTGCGGCGGCGCAAAGCGCCATACCACAGCCGCCCGACGCGGGTGCGGAACGCCCCCAGTTGCGGCGACGTGAGTGGCACCGCGTAGTACTGGTACCACCCTCGCATCACCTTCCCCAACCACCGTCCGACCTCGACGATGGAATGGTGGAGCCGGCGGCGAAGTACCTCCTTGATCGCCGCCAGCGTCCGCCGCATTCGCTTCCCCATCGGGCGCCGAACCACGATGAACCTTCCCTTCCGCGTCTTCCCGCACACGTGCGTGAAGCCGAGGAAGTCGAAGGTCTCGGGCTTGCCGTCGCCGCGTGCTGACCGGTCGCTGGCCGCGTGGCGGCCAAACTCGATCAGGCGCGTCTTTTCGGCATGCAGTTCCAGGCCGAACTTGCGGAAGCGTTCCACAAGCTCCCCCTGAAAGCGCTCGGCGTCCGAGCGGTGCTCGAAGCCCACCACGAAGTCGTCGGCGTAGCGGACGATGATGACGTCGCCCGTCGCGTGGCGGCGGCGCCACCCGTCCGCCCACTGATCGAAGACGTAGTGGAGATAGACGTTCGCCAGCAGCGGGCTGATACTCCCGCCCTGGGGCGTGCCCGTCTCCACCTGCCTCCACTGCCCGTCTTCCAGCACGCCGGCCTTGAGCCACTTACGCACGTGGCGGACGACGCGCCGGTCCGCGATGCGATGCTCGACGAACTTCACCAGCCATTCGTGGGAGATGGCGTCGAAGAATCCACGAATGTCCGCGTCGAGCATCCAGTTCACCCGCCGCGCGTGGATGCCCACGGCCAGCGCGTCAAGGGCGTCGTGCGCCCCACGCCCCGGCCGAAAGCCATACGAGAAGCCCCTGAAGTCCACCTCGTACACCGCCTGCAACACCGCCGTCGCCGCCCGCTGGACGAGCTTGTCCTCCAGCGCCGGCACGCCGATGGGGCGTTGCCGCCCGTCGGCCTTCGGGATGTATACGCGGCGCACCGGCTGGGCGCGATACGCGCCCCGCCGCAGTCGCTCCGAGAGGTCCTGAAGGCGGGCCTCCAAGTGCTCCCCATACTCCTGCCACGTCTCGCCGTCCACCCCCGGTGCCGCATGCGGCTTGAGGTTGTAGTACTCCTCGCGGAGGCGGCCAACGTCATAGATGTGGTGCCACAGAGCGGAGAACCGCTGCTCCCTGTCCTTGACCGCTGCCTGCCGTATCCGGTCCAGCGCAGGGGACAAGCCGTCGGAGCCGACGTAGGCGCTGTCCCTTGGCCGTGTCCGCGGTTTCCCGCTTCGTGCCCGTTTAGGGCGCGCCATATCCGCCCCCGTCCGGCACTGCGTCCGGGGCTTGCTTCGCTGGCCCGGATTCCCCTTGGCCAGCCCCCTTCCCTCGGCCCCCTTCGCCAGCGACGGCGCACCGCCGCCTTTGTTCGGAGGCGTCTTCGGTACTGTGGGGCTGTCCGACTTCCCACGCCCGTCCATCACCGCCTTGCCCCCAGAGGGTTCACGGTGCGGGCCTCGCGGCCATCGTTGCGAGGCCGGACGTGGGATCTCCCAGTTCCTGCGCATGGAGCGTCCGTGCATGCCTGGGGTCTCTGACCGCGCGGAGTCCAACCACGCCTCGCGCTAGCGGCGTGGCCGGAGTAGCCTTCCGACATCCTCGAGCGCGTCGGCACTCCGGGCTGAGTTCGGTTTCGCGGCTCAATACCCTGCCTGCACGTCCCCATTGACCGACGCTTCGCCCCTGCCCTTGCGGGCACGGGCGCACGGCTGGGGCCGGTGTGGCTCGCTGGGCCTTCACCGTACGACTCTCTCATTCGCTACTCCATGCCAGTTGACTGGCGCTCTCCGAGGACTCGAACCCGCGGACCGAAAACTAGTGGCTCCCCGACGAGGACTCGAAAATCAACGCGCGTGACAAGCGCCGATTCTGTGGTATACTGAGCAAGTAGCGGCGTGGTCGAAATCGCCGGCCGCACGGGGCCGATGAGGACACGCGGCAAAGGAACGGGGCCGGCACCATCGCTTCGAAACACGCGGCATCTGGAGGATGGGTAATGGGCACTAGGCGAGGTGGATGTTCTCCGGGCCGGTGGCACCTCTTGACCGCAGCAACGATATTGGCCGCGCTGCATGCGGTTCGCGCCGCCGCGGAGGAACAGTTCCAGTGTGCCTACAGTGTATCCGTCCGGCGAACCACACCCCTGGGCCCGCGCGGGGCGAAGCCGCGGGG
>DAOOIT010000137.1 GCA_035384565.1 Planctomycetota bacterium
AGAATGAGCGATTCTCGCGGCTCCGGCCATATTCGCTCATCTGCGCGATGAGCAACTATGGGAGCGGGACTGGCCGGAGGGCGTAAGGCATTGGGGCATAGAGGGTTATGGGATGGCCACCGCGGGTGCCGCGGCACCCGTCCCACACTCCCCAAGGGCGGCCGCGTCGGGATCGCCAAACCCTGATGAGCCAGAATTGAGCAAGTATGGGCGGGAAGGCCGCCGAGCCGCCCGGATCGCCAAAGCGCCATACTTGCTCAACTCCCCGCGGCGGCAGAGGTGAGCGAGTATGGCGGCGGCGTGTCTGGTTTCCAAGACAATGGGGGCGAGTGGGGGCGCAGGAGCCGGGGTTGGTGACCATCCGCTTCGCCAGCAAGAGCTTGACCTCCGTGGTAAGTTGGGGTATTATACTGGAGCCTGTGGCCGGTCACGGCCAGCCTTGTCCCTCTGCTCGCGGTCGCCATCGCTCTTGTTTTCCCCTGCGGCTTTGGCGACCGGCTTCGAGAAGGGGAACACGCCGCCCATCCCCGTTGGCGGCTGTAAGCGCTTCCCCGTCAATCACATAGTGGGTGCGCGCCCGACGCGCTGCACCGCCTGAAGCGAGGTGCACAGATGCCGTCGAATGCTTCTGGGAGGCCGTCCGCTTTGGGTTGCCGGGTGCTCGTGATGGCCGTCGCAGGGGCCGCCGCGCTGCTGGCGCCGTGTGTGGTCGCTGACCTTGCCGGCTCCGCCAAGGGGGGCGGAACCTACAGGATCTCCGGGAAGATCGTGTGCGGCATCTTCGGCTTCGGCATCCCCGACGTCAAGCTGTACGGCCTGCCGGGCGACCCGAAGACCGATGGCGACGGCCGCTATAGCGTGCTGGTGCCCGAGGGGTGGTCCGGCGCGGTGTACCCGCTGCGCGATCTCCTGCACTTCGACCCGTTTGGGCGGAACTATGTGAACGTAAGCGCCGACATCACCGATAACTACAAGACCACGCTGCCCGTTCCCGCAATCTCGGGATACGTGCGCACTGCCGCGGGGGACCCGATCGACTGCGTCTCGATGGTCGGCCTCCCCAACACTCCGATGACGAACTACCACGGCTTCTACCTGGCCTACGTGAAGAGCGGCAGCGACCGCACCGTCACTCCGCAGAAGCCGTCGTACGTCTTCACACCCCCCAGCCGCGTGCACACCGGCGTAGACAGTGACCTGAAGAATCAGAACTACACCGGGACGTCGGTGGGCGGGATTGTCGTGAGCCCGACTTCGGGCCTCACGACCACGGAGGGCGGGGGAACGGCGCAGTTCGCTGTGGTCCTCACCTCGGCCCCCACCGCGAACGTGGCGATCGGGCTCTCCTCGAGCGACCCGACCGAGGGAAGCGTGTCGCCCACTCAGTTGACCTTCACGCCGGCCAACTGGAACGTGCCGCAGACTGTGACCGTGACGGGATTGGACGACGACCTGCGCGACGGCCACGTGGCCTACACGATCATCACGGCGCCGGCGGTGAGCGGTGACGCCCTCTTCGACGGGAAGAACCCGTCGGACGTGTCGGTGACGAACCGGGACGACGACTCCCCCGGCATCACGGTGAGCCCGACCTCTGGCCTCGTCACCACCGAGGGAGGCGGCACGGCTCAGTTCACAGTGGTGCTTGATGGCCGGTCCACCGCCGACGTCACCGTGCCCCTCTCGTCGAGCGATCCCACCGAGGGAGTGGCGGACACAGCCGCCGTGACCTTCACGCCAGCCAACTGGAACACACCGCAGGTAGTCACGATTACGGGGCTGGATGACCTGGAGTTCGACGGCGATATCTCGTACACCATTCTCACGGGTGCGGCCACGAGCGCCGACGCAGGGTACAACGGCCTCAACGCGGCGGATGTCTCTGTGACCAACAAGGATGACGACGCGCCGCCGCTTCTGCTGATCTCGGCACCCAAGAAGCTCGATTTCGGGGGAGTAGAGATTGGGCAATCGGCGGAGCTGGATGCCTTCACCGTGACCAACGCCGGAGGCGGGCGTCTCACGGGAGGGGCCAGCATCTCCGGCGACTTCGCGATCGTCTCCGGCTCGGCGTTCAGCCTGCTGCCCGGGGAGAGCCAGAGCCTTCGCCTCCGCTTCGTGCCCACGGCGGCGGGCAAACGGAAGGCGACTCTGAACTTCCTGAGCAATGGCGGGACGGGCAAGCGCCCGATTCAGGGCGTCGGCAACCCGCACACCGTGGTGGTAGACAACCGCGACAATGAGGCAGACAAGCGGTTCGAGACTCTGTCGGGCGTCTGGCAGGCGGAGGGAACGCAGACGAAGTTCTGGGCGACCGACTACTGCATCACCCCCACAGGCCCCGGCAATGCCGTCGCGGCCTGGCATTTCCGCGTGGCCTACGACGCCGTCTACGAGGTCTCGGTCTGGTGGCCCAAGGCCCTCAAGACCTGGGGCGCTGACGTGCCCTTCCGCACGTACCATGCCAAGGGGAATACCGTTGTGGCGGCGCGGCAGAACTCCAAGGGGGGCAAGTGGGTGCCCCTGGGCAAGTACGAGTTCGGGCCGGGCACCGACTGGCGAGTGGAGATCGCCAACAACGCGCTCGGGACGCACGTCGTCGCCGACGCGATCCAGGTCAAGTGGGTGGCCCCGCTGCCGATGCCGAAGGAGCCGGAGGAGCCGCTCAGCATCTTCGTCATGCCGTCGCGAGGCCCGGCGCCGCTCGACATCATCGTGGATGCTCTGGGTGCGCCGGCGGATGCAACCTGCCTCTGGGACTTCGGCGATGGCTCCAAGAAGATCAAAAGCAAGGGCACGATGGCCCTGCACACGTACTACTCGCCGGGCGAGTACACGATCACCGTGACGGTCGGCGACGCGACGGCGAAGGCCATCGTCCAGGTGGAATAGGGGGCCGGGCATGGCCCGGGTGGCTCACGCCCGGGTGCTCCGGCGGCGCTCCAGCACCTCGCGGTACACGGCACCGACCAGCTCCGCCTGACGTTCCAGTGAGAAATGCTGGAGCGCGTATTCGCGCGCGCGGGCCCCGAGAGCCATGCGGCGTCGGGGGTCGCGCGCCAGCGCCACAATGGCGGCGGCAAGCCCATCCACCGTGTCATCCACCACCAGGCCGCGATCGTCGTTGCCGACCAGCTCGGGCAACATCCCGCGCCGCGACGCGATGACGGGCACGCCCATGGCCATCGCCTCTCGCACGGCGCGGCACGAGCCGTCGGTGCCCGGCACCAGGAAGACCTTGGCATCGAGCGACGCCAGGGTGCGCACGTAGTCATCGCCTCGCTGATAGCCTGGGAAGAGAACGACCCCCTCGAGTCCCATGCGCCTCGAGGGCTCGATGGCGATGGTCTTGATGTGGGTGCCGCGCCCGATGATCAGCGCCCTCAGGTTGGGGAGTTGCGCGTGGGCCTGGGCAACGGCTTTGAGGAAGACGTCGAACCTCCGCCGCCACTGGACTCGTGCCACGATGCCGATGACAAAGGCATCTGGGGGCAGCCCGAGCTCGGCGCGCCGGCCGCCCGCGGCGCGGGCGGGGTCGAAACGCTCGAGGTCCACCGCGGTGTCGAAGAGCCAGGCCCTGTCGGCGGGCAGGCCGACCGTGCCAACGGCATGCCGCCGCGCGTGGTGCGAGATCAGGAGGAGGCCGTCGGTGAATTCGCGCGCCAGGCGCCCCTCCCAGTAGCCGAGGGGCCCTTCGCCGGCATAGCAGGAGCGGACGACCGCCGGCCGCCCCGGCATGTGCCGGGCCGCGAGGGCGGCCACGATGTGATCGTTGCGGAGGTGGCAATGCAGGAGGTCGAAATGCTCGGCCTCGAGCCAGCGCCGCAGCTTGCGTCCGTCGGGGTAGTTCTTGAACGGGTTCATGTGCTTGCTGAGGGCAAGCCCCGTGCGCACAGGGATGCCCCGCTCGCGGGCGAGCGGCAGGATCGTGTTCTCCTGGCCCCGCGGCGCCTCTCCACAGGCGAAGGCAACGTCGCAGCCGTGGCGCATCAGCGCGGTGGCGAGGTTGACGGCTGGTTCGGCAGGGCCCGTGAGGCGCCAGTTGCTGAAGAGGTGAAGCACTTTCATGATGGTTGGCCCCTGCGGCGACGCTGGCGGGCTGCGACGCGCTGCCTGCCCAGGCGCAGGATCTCCCGGGGGAACCGGCCGCGCGTCCGCGTGCGATCGCCGGCGGCGTAGGCGACCAGGAACCGCATCTTGTCGGCACGCGTGACCCCGTGCGGCAGGTCAGCGAGTTGCGCGAGGTTCTTCGCCCGGCGGCGGCGGGTCAACGGCTTGCGGGCCGACAGACTCTCGAAATCCAGCAGGTAGAAGACCCACCCGTCCGGCTGTTCGGCCGCGAGGAAGTTCTTGGCCGACCAGTCGTCGTGGTAGATGCCCAGGTCGTGCACCCTCCGCAACCACGCGGCAAGCTGGCGGAGCAGGCGCCGCTTGGCCTGGAGCTGGTCGGCGGAGAGCGCGCCGGCGAAGCGTTCGGCGATGAGCCGGTTCAATGGCACGGCTCCCTCCACGTATCGGGTGACCAGGAAGGCGCTCGTGCCGTGACGAAACGCGGCGAGCGCCTCCGGCGCCGACACGCCCTTGCGGGCCAGCAGCGCCGCGCCGCGCCAGGCCCGGCGCGCACGAGAGCCGCGCAGCAGCTCCTTCAGCAGGTCGAGCGGCCCCGAGCGGCGGTACTCCTTCACACACGCCCAGGCATCGCGGCAGGGGACCCGCGTGACGGCGGTCCGTGCGTCCCGCTTCAGAACGCCGCGGCCGGTGGCCAGGGCCGTTCTGTGGGCGACGAGCATCTGCTCGAGTTGCCGGCGGTCGAGCCCGCGCGTCTGCCACACGCGGAGGGCGAGGCGGGTCGCGGGGGAGCTCTCGTGCTGTTCGGAGGAGGCCATCGCGCTCCCGTCCAGGGACCTCATCGCTCCGTCATCTGGTCGAGGGCCTCGAGGGCCTGGTCGCGTGCGGCGGCCGGGGCCTCGCGGTGCGCGCGCTCGAGGGCCTCGCGGCGGTGGCGGTCCCAGAGCTTGGCGTATTTCATGAAAACGCTGTAGGCCGCCAGCGAACAGAGGATCAGGCCGTGCTTGCCGTCGAGGAACCCGTGGCGGAGGACGAACATGCGTAAGAAGCGCCACATCGGGCGCAGCGACAGGTTGGCCCACGTCGCCCGCTTGCCGCGGTCGTAGAGGTCCGCCGCCGACCAGGTGGTGTAGCGCCCGAATTTCTCGAGATACTGGTCCATCGAGCGGTACGTGTTGTGCAGGAAGTGCTCGCGGATTGTGCCTACGGAGCCGTCCACGATCACATCGGCGTGAACGTGCAGGTTCTCGTACCGCCCCTTGCCGTTCCGCCAGAGGCGGGTGAGGTAGTCGTGATGCCAGCCGCAGTGGCGGATGAGTTTGCCGAAAAAGATGGTCATCCGCCTGATGCGGAACCCATCGTGCGGGGTGCCGTCGGCCAGGATGCGCTGGATGCGGGCACGCAGCTCCGGCGTCACCCGCTCGTCGGCGTCCAGCACCATCACCCAGTCGCTCTTCGCCTGCGGGATGGCCCAGTTCTTCTGCGTCGCAGAGTTCACGTACTCGTGCTGCACGATATGGCTCGTGTACGTGCGCGCGATCTCGAGGGTGCGGTCGGTCGAGAACGAGTCGACCACGAAGAGGTCGTCGGCCCAGGCCACGCTCTCGAGGCAGGCCGCGATGTTCTCCTCCTCGTTGAAGGTGGGCACGATGACGGTGAGGGTGGCAGGCACAGAGCGCGCTCCGGAGGGTCGAGCCGTGGTCTGCGGCAATTATAGCGGCGGGCGCGAGTCGAGTCAACGAGCCGGCGCGCCCGAGTGTGGGCCGGAATTGTAGGCAGGGTGATTGTCTCTGGAGCCTGAAGGGCTCGCATGGGATAGCCCAGGGCAACGCCCTGGGTTC
>DAOOIT010000138.1 GCA_035384565.1 Planctomycetota bacterium
AAGATGTGGGCAAAGATTGGGGCAACGCCCTGGCCTGAGTGGGATTCGCGGGTCCGGCCCTGAAGGGGCGAGATAGAGGCTCTCTGTTCCGCCCTTTCAGGGCTGCCGCGAGGCGGTCTTGTTCCCAGGGCGTTGCCCTGGGCTACCCCTTTCGCTCCTTCGGAGCTCCCGCAGCCACCGACAATTCCGGCCCACACCCCGCCGCTGAGGCGCGCTTGAATCGCGCCAGCCCTTGCGCTACTGTAGGAGAAACTCGGCGCGAAGGGGAATGTCGGCTGCCGGAGTGTCTCCTCCCCACCCCGGCGGCCTGCGCCTGCGCGTCGGGACGCGCGGCCGTGTGGCATTCCTGTGGCGGACCGCTTCGTTCCGCCCCCTCCTGCCTCGGAAGAACGCCGGTGGTGCTCCTCCAGCTGCTAACTCTTGCGGCTTGCGCCGCCGCGGCAGGGCCTGGGCAGTGGACGATCGAGAGCGGCCGCGGCCTCGACGCCGTGGCGCGTCTGGTGAGCGCCTGGTTGCCAAGCGCGCAACAGGACCTCGAGCGGCGGCTCGGCCTGGCGCTGCGCGGGCGCGGCAGGGTGGTGCTCTTCGCCTCCGCGGAAGCATTCCGCAGGGCGACGCCGGGCTTCGATCACCGGCACACGCTCGGCGTGGCGATGCCCGGCGAGACCACCATCTACCTGAACTGCGAGCAGATCGAGAGGAGCCCCTTGGAGAGCGTGCACATCACGCTCCGCCACGAGCTGAGCCACATCCTGGTGGGCGAGATCGTGCGGCGCGGCTATCGGCGCGTGCCGCTGTGGTTCGACGAAGGGGTGGCCGTGTGGTCGTCGGGCAAGATCCCCTTCTACGACACCAGCGACTACGAGCGCGCCGTGGCCGCCGGCGCCTTGAGGCCGCTCGCCGACCTCGCCGATCGCTTCCCCCTCGACCCGGTCGAGCGCGGCATCGCCTACGAGCAGAGCGAGAGCTTCGTGCGATTCCTCGTGGCCTCGCGCGGCGAGGGCGTGGTCCCCGCCATCCTCCAGGCCGCGGGGCGTGGGGTGGCTTTCGACGAGGCCTTCCGCAGCGCCGCGGGGGCCGACGTGGCTGCCCTCGAGCAGAAGTGGCTCGCGTCCATTCGGCCCGCCTGGCCCTGGATGAGCTGGCTGTTCAACGCCTTCTCGCTCTTCAGCGCCATGAGCCTCCTGGCGCTCGTGTCGTTCTGGATCTACTGGCGTCGGCGGCACAAGAAGTACCAGGAGTGGGAAGTGCAGGAGCGACTCGAAGCGAGCGGGGAGGGGCCCTGGTGGTGAAATCCCCCCGTCTGTCCTGGCGGCTTCGGTGGCGGCTCCTGTGGGGCAAGGTGCGCCGGTTCTACCTCGCGCTGTTCCGGCCGGGCTACGTCCGCCGGAGCCATGAGCGGCGCAGCGGCGAGTGCCAGCGCTGCGGCGCCTGCTGCCAGCTCGGCTACCGCTGCCAATTCCTGCGCTCGGCCGGCGACATCACCGAGTGCCGCTTCCACAGGTTCCGCCCGAGCAACTGCCGCCTGTTCCCCATTGATGAGCGCGACCTTGCCGACCGCGACCTCGTGATCCCCGACCGCCCGTGTGGCTACCGCTTCGAGGCCGCGGACGGCGAGAAGCACCGAGACACCGACTGACCCGCTCCCTGGAGGCCCAAAGCCCTTGGCCCTGAAGACCGCCCGACTCAGCGTGTGGCAGCGGCTCAAGCTGCTCGGCGGGCGCCCCCGGCGCCTGTTCCTCAACCTCTTCCGCCCAGGCCTCGTACGGGCGAACCTCGCGCGGCGGCGCGGCGAGTGCCGGCGCTGCGGCGCCTGCTGCCAGATGGGCGCCTATTGCCGCCACCTCAAGTACGGGGCCGGCGACCTCTCCGAGTGCGTCCGCTACCAGAAGTGGCGCTCGTCCAACTGCCGCAACTTCCCGATGGACGAGCGCGACCTCGCCGAGCGCAACCTCGTCGCCCCCGACACTCCCTGCGGCTACCACTTCGAGCCGCGTGGACCTGCGGCGTAGGCCGACTCCCCGCCCCGCCGAGATGTGAGCGCGGCCCTCTGCCGCCGGCGGCCGGGAATCCGCCGAGCCGAGGTGGCCCGGAGCAAACCGAGGGCCGGCAACGAAGGCGTGTCTCTTCTGGGTGCGGGCCGTTTCCTCAGGTGGTCTCTATCGCGGATTCTCGTAGCGACAAGCGTCGCACCTGTCGAACGAATGAAGGTAGCCGCAAGCAGGACGCTCGCGGCTGCCTTTGGAGCGGGCCTTCCCCTGTTCCGGGGATTCGCGCAACGGAAACTGCCTATGATTCCCGCCCGCACCCGTCTCGGTTCGGCGGGCTTGACATGATAGGGGGGCGCGCGTAGAGTCTAGCTATGTCCCGCGGCGGCAGCTCGACGCGAGCCGAGCGCCGAGGGTTGGCTGTGGGGCTTGCCCCTGAGCGCGGGCCAGCCGGCACCGAGCCATGGTGTGCCGGTGCAGCCACCGTAGCGCGAGAGTGGCGGAATTGGTAGACGCGCAGGACTTAGGATCCTGTGGGTAACTCCGTGGGGGTTCGAGTCCCCCCTCTCGCACCAACCCGACGCATGACGTGGAGAGGCAGGAGGCTGCGAACCGGCCTCCTGCCGTTCCTTTGTTGGCGGCTCGAGGCCACGCGCTGAGCCGCACGCCCCATGCCGTTGGAGAGAACCGCCCGTGTCGCCCCACCAGCCGCCTGAGCCTCCCCTCACGGCTTCTGACGAAGCGCAGTGGGAGGGGGTGCGCGGCCAGTTCATGAACGACCCCGACCAGGTGTACCTCAACACGGGCTCGTGGGGCGTCATGCCCCGGCGCGTGTACGAGGCGATGATCGCCGCGCTTCGGCGGCGGGAGCTGAACCCGACGAGGAGCCGAGCCGGCCTCCTGGAAGGGGTGCGCGCCGCACGCGAGCGCCTCGGCGCATTCCTCCACGCCTCGCCCGCGGACCTGGCGCTCCTGATGAACGTGACGGTGGCCGTCAACGTGGTGGTCCACGGCCTGCCGTGGCAGCCGGGGGACGAGATCCTCGCCTCCGACCAGGAATACGGCGCCATTGACAACTGCCTTCACTATGCGAGCCGCCGATGGGGGGTAGTCGTGCGGCGAGCCAGGATTCCCATTCCGCCCACCCGCCCCGACGACGTCGTGCGGGCCTTCGAGGCGGGCATCACCGCCCGCACGCGCCTGCTGCTGTGCAGCCACATCACGATGGGCACGGGGCTGATCGCGCCCGTGAAGGCCCTGGCCGAGCTGGCGCACGCCCACGGCGCCCTGATCGTGGTGGATGGCGCGCATGCGCCCGGAATGATCCCGCTGGACCTGTCGGCGTACGGCTGCGACTTCTACGGGGGGAATTGCCACAAGTGGCTGTGCGCGCCGCAGGGAGTGGGCTTTCTGCACGCGGCGCCCCACGTGCAGGAGCGGATGCGGCCGCCCATCGTCGGCTGGGGCTACAGCCAGGAGGGGATGTCCGCCGACGAGGCCGGCCGCCCCCTGATCAAGGGCGAGCCGTACATGTGGGGCCTCGAGCAGTGGGGCACCTTCAGCATGCCCGAGCAGATCGCGATGGGGGAGGCGGTGCGGCTTCAGGAGGAGATCAGCCCTGCCAGGATCGCCGGGCGAGGTCGCCAACTGGCGGGCCACCTGCGCCGACGCATGGCCGAACACGCCTGGGCGAGGCTGATCTCGCCCAGCCACCCCGAGATGACGGGCTCGATCAGCACGTTTCTACTCGAGGGCTTTGAGGGGATCAAGCTCGGAGACATCCTGTTCGAGCGGTACAGGATCACGGTGCCCGTGGCGCAGCAGGACTCAGTCCACAGGATCCGTGTGTCCACGCACATCTACAATACGTTTGCCGAGGCGGACCGCCTCGTCGAGGCGCTGGAGGAACTGCACGAGGAAGCCTCAGGTCACTGCGCGCGAATGTCATAGGCGAAGAGGCAGTCGGCATGGCGAACGTATAGCCGGCCGCCGCAGACGACCGGGTGCGCCCAGTACAACCCGGTGCCTCCCTTAGGCAGGGTGAAGGCACCGAGACTGCGGAACTTCTCGGGCGTGGCCTCAACCAACGTCATGCGGCCCCGCTCATCGAGGCAGAACAACCTGCCCTCGGCATAGGTCAGGGAGCCCTTTCCCGACGCCTTCCACATCGGCTTCCCTGTCATGAAGTCCAGGCAGAACCACCCCTCGGCTTGGTGCCCCGCCCCGTAGAGATAGCCGTCCACGAGGACCACGCCGCCGTGATGGTTATCCAGCAGTTTGCTGGCCCAGAGGGTCTTGGCGGCCACGCCGTTGCCGGCGGGTGCGAGCTGCACCACGAGGCTTCCCTTGCCGTACCCCGTGGAAGCGAAGACGTAGCCGCTGTGGAAGATGGGGTCGGTCGCGCTGTTCTCGCGCTCGTTGCCGTGCTCGGCGCTCCACAGCAGGCGGCCCGTGGCGAGGTCGGCGCCGAATACGACGGCCGCGCTCATGCCGAGCACCTGGCGGGAGCCGGCGAAGTCGCCGAGCACCAGCGAGGAGTAAGCCTGTGTGCCGGGGATGTCGGTGGTGGTCCAGAGAGTCTTGCCCGTGGCCTTGTCGAGGCACACCAGGAAGCCCTTCGCGCCGCCCGGGCAGCAGAGCAGGCGGTCGCCCTCGATCAGAACCGATTCGGCCAAGCCATACTTCGGGACTTTGGCGTCGAACTGCTTGAGCAGGTCCAGATGCCAAAGCTCCTTGCCGCTCTGCGCATCGAGGGCGACGAGGCGGCCAGACTCATTGAGATGGTAGACACGGCCTTCGTCGTACGTCGGTGTGCTGCGTGAGCCGTTGTAGCCCACGGCGTGAGACATGGTGGTTTGCCAGGCGTGGCCGTTGGGCGCCTCCCACTGCGGCTTGCCGTCGAGGTCGAGGGCGATGACGCGGGTCTGCTCGTCCATCACGCCGGCCGTGAAGATCCGCCCGCCTGCGATGACAGCCGAGCTGTAGCCTTTGCCAAGGCCCGCGGCGGTCCAGAGCAGCCTGGGGCCTGACTCGGGCCAGTGTTGGAGAAGCCCGGTGTCGGTGGACTTGTTGTCGCGCCGTGGCCCGTGGAAGCAGGGCCATTCGTTCGCCGCCCGGGCGCTGTCGGCGGCGATGAACACGAGCACGGCCAGCGGGCTCATCCGCCGGCGCATCCTGCTCCCCCATCGAGCTGTTGTTCCAGCCATCACACCGCCTTTCCTGCCAGGGCAGCGCCCCGGCTAGGAGCCTGTCCAAGAATCCCCGTGGGCTGCGTTGCCGGCGCCAGCGGGGC
>DAOOIT010000139.1 GCA_035384565.1 Planctomycetota bacterium
TAGATGGGCGAGAATGGGCGATTCTCGCGGTTCCGGCCATATTCGCTCATCTGCGGGATGAGCAAGTATGGGGGCGGGAATGACCGGAGCGCGTAAGGCATTGGGGCATATGGGGTTATGGGATAACCCCCGCTGGCGTCGCAGCGCCTGCCGCACGCTCCCCAGCGGCGGCCACGTCAGGACCGTCGAACCGGAGCCTCCCGCGGGTTGCGAACCCGCGGGAGGTTGGGGACGGGAGGCGAAGCGAGATGGGCTGAAGGCTGTACGCCGCAGTGGGCAGGCGCTTGACAGCCGGCCCCTGGGCGCGATAATCGCTCGGAGGAGGGAACAGGCACAGCCGCTCGTGTGGAGGCCCAGGCCATGCAGATGCCAATGAACCGATGGGAGGGCAGGGGAGCCCTGAGACGCCTGGGGGAGTTCGCCGTCAAGATCCTCGGTTTCTTCGTGATCCTCGAGCCGATCTGGATGCTGCTGCCGTTCGCGGGCTTTCTCTACGGCTCGGTGCTCCAGATCGAGCGGCTGAATCAGAGCCCCTATACGTCCTGGCTCACGCATTTCGTCTTTCCTGTGATGACGCTGGGCCCGGTGGGGCCGTTGCTGGTGGTGCTGGGCTTCGGCCTGTTCCTGGCGGGCGCGGCGCAGATCTACGGGGCGAAGCTCCGCAGGTCGGGGCTGGTCACGCGGGGCCTCTATCGGTTTGTGCGGCATCCGCAGTACATCGCACTCACGCTCTTCAGCCTTGGGGTGCTGCTGGCGTGGGGGCGCGCCCTGATGTGGCTGGCCTTTTTCCTCATGATGTTCCTGTACTACTACCTGGCGCGGAGCGAGGAGCGGACGTGCCTGCGGCTGTTCGGCGAGGCCTACGAGCGGTACCGCGAGCGGACGTCGTTCGTGATCCCGGGCGACAGGCGGCTGCGCCCCCTCGGCGAGTGGCTGGCGCGGCGCAAGCTCCCCGCCGCCGTGCGGGTGCCGCTGGCGCTCGCCTGCACGCTGGCCGTGTGCTTCGGGCTGATGTGGGGCATTGACGCGGTGAAGCGCGCGACGCAGCGCGTGCCGTATCTGACGGCCCGTGTCGAGTTGGGGCCCGCGGCTCCCTTGGCCCAGCAGGCGGCCCTGGCGGGCGGCGAGGCGGGGGGCGTGCCCTTCGCCCACTCGGGGCGGATGGTGGTCGCGCGCGGCCCGTATCGCAACGCGCAGGCGAGCGGCTTCGCCGAGCGCGTGCTGCTGCGCCTGCGGGAGTCGAAGACGCTGGCGCCATTCCTCGCCTTCCTGGACGAGGCGGAGGGCGACTGGCTCTTCGTCTTCTGCGGGCCGTACGAGGGGCCTGCCGAGGGCGGCAAGGGCGCGCCGGGCATCCAGGCGGGGGGCGGCCCGGGCGGCAGAGGCCCTGGGGCCGACCCCGGCGGCCCGGACCGCGTGCGGCTGGTGCTGATGCGGTGTTCGCTGGCGGCGGGAGCGCAGGCTTCCGATGCACTGGCCGACAAGTCCAAGCGCACCATCCGCCAGGGCTGCATCGCCCTGGCCAACCTGGGCGCGGCGGAGGGCGCCGACCTCGTGGAGGCCGACGGCAAGGCCCGCGGCCCGGGCTTCCCGGGCGAGAAGCTGTGGGACTTCTTCCTCGCGCAGTTTGCCCAGCAGGCGCCGGCGGCGGCCGGCGGCGCGAGTGCGGCGGTGCCGGGCCGCTTCGAGAGCGCCACCCTGGTGCTCGTGCAGGCGCCCATCATGAAGACGCGCCTCGAGCTGAGCAAGACCCTGCTGCTTCAGCCACAGAGCGGCCCGCCGCCGTTCGCTGTTGAACTGCGCGACCGCTTGGCCGCCTCGGCGCGGCTTCGGACCCACCTGCGCCAGGCCGGGGCCGGCGGCGACATCGTGGCCGTGGCGTTCCCGCGGCCCGGGCCGAACTGGTACCGCGAGCACCACCACGCGCCCCAGGTCAGCGTGTTCGTCATCCTGGCGCGGGTAGCGGGGGAGGGGGGGACGGACTCGCTGTTCCGCCCCGGCGGCAGGGAACTGCTGAGCGCGTTCATCGCGGACATGGACCTGGCGGTGGAGGCGCCGGACGACTGCGTGACCCGGATCACCGCCATCGGGCGGCGCCGCGATCTTGAGGAGCGGTGGCGCTTCTTCCTGAGCGGCGTAGGCGGTTGACAGGTCGAGGCGTATGTGGCGAGCGGCCGCGGCGCTCCCCGCGGCAGGGGTCGGTCCGGGACGCCTCAGGCCTCACGCGCTCTGGGCGACCCAGTGGGCCTGACGTACCCTGCGCCAGGACCTGGTTGGGTGAGCCGCCGTCGACTCTCCAACCTCCCGCGGGTTTCAAACCCGCGGGAGGCTCTGGTCCGGAAGATTCCGGCCCGAGACTCCTTGAATTCGCTGGATTCTCCGGGGACAGGCAGATTGGGGAGGCTGGGGGGCCCAAACTGCCATGCCGCCTTGACATGTCTGCCGAACCGCATAGAATTGGCGGCGGGGACACAAGAAGGGGGAAGTTCCTTCATGGTCTGGCGCTATGTGATCGGGATGGCGGTGGGCGGAGGGATCGGCTTCGGGGTCGGGTTTCTTGCCCGTGGGGGCGGCTGACCGCTGACCTGCAACCCCTACGTGAGCACGCTGGTGGGTATTCTCATCGGCGCGCTGCTCGCGGGGTGAGGTGCCGCGGGTCGGCACCCGAAGGGCCGGCGTGCCCTCGGATGGGCGGGAGCGCGAGAGACGGACAGGTGTCCAGAAGGGGGACGGTCTATTGGACATTCGTTTCCTGGGGGCTGCGCAGACGACCACGGGCTCGATGCACCTGCTCTCGGCGAACGGGCGGCGGGTGCTGCTGGACTGCGGGCTGTACCAGGGCAAGCGCAAGGAGGCGTTCGAGCGCAACCGCCACCTGCCGTTCGAGCCCCGGGAGATTGACGCGGTGGTGCTGTCGCACGCGCACATTGACCACAGCGGCAACCTGCCGACGCTGACGAAGCATGGCTACCGCGGGCGAGTGTATGCGACCCCCGCCACGGTGGACCTCTGCGATATCATGCTGCGCGACTCGGCCTACCTGCAACTGCGCGACGTGGAGTTCGTGAACAAGCGGCGCGTGCGCGACGGGAAGAACCCCTTCGAGCCGCTCTACACGCCTGAGGACGTGGACCGCCTCATGGGCCAGTTCGAGCCGGCCGGCTACGGCCGCAGCCAACAGGTGGCCGAGGGGGTCACGATCACCTTCCACGACGCGGGGCACATCCTCGGCGCGGCCCTCACCGAGATCCAGGTCCAGGAGAACGGCGCGGCCCGCCGTATCCTCTTCACGGGCGACCTGGGGCGGCCGGCCATGCCCATCCTGCGCGACCCGGTGATCGTCGAGGGCGCCGACACGCTCATCACCGAGAGCACCTACGGCAATCGCGTGCACCCGCCGATGAGCGACGTGGAGGCCAAACTCGCCGGCCTGATCAACGACGTGTGCGAGCGGAAGTCGAAGCTCATCATCCCCGCCTTCAGCGTGGGGCGCACCCAGCAGCTTCTCTACTTCCTCGACCGGCTTCACGCGAGCCGCGCGATCTGCGCGCTGCCCGTGTTCGTGGACAGCCCGCTCTCGACCCGGGCGACCGCGGTGCACGAGCGCCACCCCGAGTGCTTCGATGCGGAGACGCTCGGGCGGCTCCAGCGCGGCGGCTCGCCGTTCAGCTTCCCCGCCGTGCACTTCATCACCGAGGTGGAGGACTCGAAGGCCCTGAACGGCCGGCCCGGCCCGATGGTGATCATTTCGGCCTCGGGGATGTGCGAGGGCGGGCGCATCCTGCATCACCTGCGCAACTACATCGGCGACCCGAGCCACATCGTGCTCTTCGTGGGCTTCCAGGCCGAGAGCACGCTGGGCCGCTACCTGATCGAGGGGCACCCCACGGTGCGCATCTTCGGCGAGGAACACCGCGTGCGCGCCCGCATCGCGAAGATCAACGCCCTGAGCGCCCACGCCGACCGGACGGAGATTCTGGCCTACGTGGCCGCCGCGCGGGCGCGGCTTCAGCGGGCCTTCGTCGTCCACGGCGAGATGGCCAACGCCGAGGGCCTGGCCAGCGGCCTGCGCGAGATGGGCATCCCCGAGGTGACGATCCCGGAGCCCGGCCAGCAGGCGACGCTCTGACGGAGGGAGACCCGTGAGAGAGAAACGCTACCATCCCCCCGGGGCTCCTCCCGGCACGCTCACCGCCGCGGCCGGCAGCGTGGTCCCCAAAGCCGTCCACGTGATCCACTACAGCCCCGACATCCTCCTGGAGGCGGACATCACGTCGGCGGAGGACCTGGAGCGCTTCCGGCATATGCCAGGCGTGACGTGGGTGAACATGGACGGCTTGGGGAACGTGGACCTGTTGCGGGAGCTGGGGAAGTTCTTCCGGCTGCACGTTCTGGCGCTGGAGGATGTGTTGAACGTGCCCCAGCGGCCGAAGCTGGACGACTACGGGGACCGCCTGTTCCTGGTCGCGCACATGCTGGAGTTCGCCGCGGGCGAGCTCCAGACCGAGCAGGTGAGCCTGTTCCTCGGCGACAGCTTCGTCCTCACCATCCAGGAGACGCCGGGCGACTGCCTCGACCCGATCCGCGAGCGGCTGCGCAAGGGGGTGGGGCAGTTGCGCCGCGAGGGCGCCGACTTCCTGGCCTACGCGATCCTCGACGCGATCATTGACAACTACTTCCCCTCCCTGGAAGGCTTCGGCGAGCTGATCGAGGAGATCGAGGACGAGGTGGCCGCGCGGCCCACCCCCCACACGCTCGTCCGTGTGCACGACGCCAAGCGCCAGTTGATCAACGTGCGGCGGTGCATCTGGCCGCTGCGGGAGGTCATCAACGAACTCCTCCAGGGCGAGAGCCACCTGATCAAGAAGCCGACGCAAGTGTACCTGCGCGACTGCCACCAGCACACGGTCTACATCCTGGACCTCCTGGAGACCTATCGCGAGGTTGCTTCGAGCCTGGTGGAGGTCTACAACTCCAGCGTGAGCAACCGGCTGAATCAGGTGATGAAGATTCTCACGGTCATCGCCACCATCTTCATGCCCCTCACCTTCCTCGCGGGCATCTACGGCATGAACTTCAACACCGAGGTCTCGCCCTGGAACATGCCCGAGCTGAACTGGCGCTGGGGCTATCCCGCCTTCTGGGTGGTCAGCCTGCTCATCGTGGTGGTCATGCTCATCCTGTTCCGCCGCAAGGGCTGGCTGGGCGGGGCCGACAAGGGCTGAGCCGGCCTCTGAGCTTGCCGCCTCTCGAGCCGGG
>DAOOIT010000140.1 GCA_035384565.1 Planctomycetota bacterium
ACGCGCATCCGCACCCGCCTGGAGGCCGAGCCGGCTTTTTTGTTCCCGTCAGTAGCCTCCTGAGGGACGCCTTCTTCCTCGCCTACGGGGGCCTCCACTGGGGCTATCAGGACGTCCTGGCGCTCTCCATCCGCCGGCGGCAGGAGTTCGTCGAGGCCCTCGAGAAGCAGCTTGAGTTCGAGAGGCACGAGCTGGAGAAGCGGCCGCGATGATGAACGAGTTGGGCATGGGCGTGGTCGTGAGCATGAAGGACATGTTCACGCAGAACGCCTATCGCATCCAGTCGAGCATGATGAGCCTGGACGGCACCGTGGCTGCGGCGTCGGCAAGCATGCAGCGGAACCTCGGCCTCGTCCAGCGCGGCGCCATGACCATGGGCGCAGGGCTGGCCCTGCTTGCGGTGCCGGCCATCGTCCTGCGCTCCACCGTCGCCACGCAGAAGGCCCTCGGCGAGATGGCGTCCGTGGGGGTGAAGGA
The DNA here is from genome assembly GCA_035384565.1 of Planctomycetota bacterium. NCBI lineage: Bacteria > Pseudomonadati > Planctomycetota > Planctomycetota bacterium. The sequence goes on from DAOOIT010000140.1 coordinate 478, forward strand.
CCTCGACAGCCTGGCCGCGGCGGCGGAGGAGTTCTCCAACGCCTGGGGCGGGACGAGCAAGGCCGAGTTCATCGCCGCCGCCTACGACATCAAGAGCGGCATCGCCTCCCTGAGCGACGCGGCGGTGGGCGAGTACGCCAAGCTCGCCGCTCTGACCGCCAAGGCGACCAAGGCCACGGTCGCCGAGATGACGAGTCTCTTCGCCACGGGCTACGGCATCTACCGCGACATGTACGCCAAGATGAGCGACTTCGAGTTCGGGGAGCTGTTCTCCGGCGGCCTGGCTGCAGCCGTCCAGGTCTACAAGACCACCGGCCCCGGCATGGCCGCGGCGATCTCCACCCTAGGCGCAAGCGCGACGATGGCCAAGATCCCCCTGGAGGAGCAACTGGCGGTCCTCGGCCTGCTCCAGGCCACGATGTCGGGGGCCGAGGCGGGGACGAAGTACCACGCCTTCCTCAAGTCCGCGGCGGAGGCGGGCAAGGAACTCAATCTCAGCTTCGTGGACCAGAACAACAACCTCCTCAGCGTGGTCGGCATCATCGGCAAGCTCCGCGAGCGCTACGGCGAGACCCTCGACGCAATGGAGAAGCTGGAGATTCAGAAGGCGTTCGGCCGGATCGAGGCCGTCGCCGTGGTGGACATGTTCTACAACAAGGTGGGCGACGTGACGAAGGGCATCAAGGAAATGTCCGCCGCCATGCGGCAGGGGACCCAGTACACCATCGGCATGGCGCAGGCGATGAACATGGACATCGGCTCGCAGATGGCCATCGTGGGCCAGCAGATGCACAATCTCCTCGAGATTCTGGGGCAGCTTCTGCTGCCGGTGGTGAACCCGATCATCCGGGGCATCTCCGCGGTCGTCCTCGCGCTCCAGCGCATGGCGAAGGCGGCGCCGGGGCTGACTCGGGTGGTCCTGGTCCTCGGCGGGGCGCTGGGCCTCGTCCTGACGGTCGTCGGTGCCGTCATCGCCGCGGCGGGGACCATCGGGCTGCTCCTGCCCGCGGTGAAGGCGGGGTTCCTGGCCATGGGCGCCGCGGCGAGCACGGTCGGCGGGGTGCTGGCCGCCAAGTTCCTCCCCATCACGCTCATCATCATCGGGGTCATCGCGGCCGTGAAGCTCCTGCGACGGGCGTGGGAAGCGAACTTCGGGGGCATCCGCGACTTCGTGGTGGGGGCCTACGAGAAGGTCAAGGCGGTGTTCCAGGGCATCGGCGAACTCGCCAGGTCGCTCGTCGGCGGCACGGGGCGGATCAGCGCCGAGCTTGCCGACAAGCTCAAGGCCATGGGGCTGTGGGGGTTCGTCAAGACGGTCTTCATGGTCTACTACCGGGTGCGGCAGTTCATGGTGGGGCTGTGGACGGCCGTGTCGTCGGCCTTCCGGAAGATCGCCGCCATCCTCGGCCCCCCGATCCGCGCGCTCATGTCGGCCCTCGGGGCGCTGGCGCGGGCCTTCCTCAGCATCCTCCAGGCGCTGGGGCTTGTCTCCACGGCGGCGGACGGCTCCGCCTTCCAGTCGCTGGGGCAGGTCCTCGGGACCCTCCTCGGCATCATCGCCCAGGTCGCAGCCTACGTCCTGAAGTTCATCCTGTACCCGCTCTCCTGGGTCCTTCACATCGTCGCCGCGCTGGTGCGGGCAGTCGTCTGGCTCGTCTCGACCATCGTCCAGGGCGCCATCTACGCGGTGAAGTTCCTCTACAAGTTCTTCCTGCCGCTTCGGCTGATCGCCAACGCCATCGGCGCCGTGGTGAAGATCGTCTACACGCTCTGGCAGGTGCTCACCGGGGATATCTCGGTCGTCGAGGGCCTGAAGAAGATCGGCGGGACCATCGTTGGCTTCCTGCTCACGCCCTTCCGGTGGGTGAAGGACGCTGTCGTCGGGCTGTGGAACCTGATCAAGTCCGTCTTCGAGGGCACGGCTGCGTTCTTCAAGGCCGGCAAAGCGATCATCCTCGCGTTCGGCAGAGGCATCTGGTCCGTCATCACCTACCCATTCCGCCTGGTCTGGAAGGTGCTGAAGTGGATTCGGGACCTCCTGCCCTTCTCGGACGCGAAAGCGGGGCCGCTCTCCGACCTGACGGCGGCGGGGGCAGCCCTCATCAAGACCCTGTGCAAGGGCATCCTGGGGGTCATCCTGCTGCCGTTCCAGATCATCGCTGCCCTCTTCCGTGGCCTGCTGGCGATTGCGGGGGCCATCTGGTCGGGCATCAAGGCCGTGGTCGCCGCGGGCTGGCGGCTCGTCAAGGGCATCGCAGGCTTCGCGGTGGACATCCTGGCGGCCCCGTTCCGCCTGGCGCTCTCCGTGGGCAAGGCGATCTGGTCGGGCGTGAAGTCCATTGTCTCGGCGGGCTGGGAGGCCATCAAGAGCGTGGGTTCCGCGGTCTGGTCGGTCGTCTCGGCGCCCTTCGAGTGGATCGGGAGCGCGGCTTCGAGCGCCTGGCAGGGGATCAAGAGCGCCGCCTCCTCGGCCTGGGAGGGGATGACGTCAATGGCCGCCTCCGCGGCCCAGGTGATGTCGGATGCGTTCAGCGGCATAGCGAACGCCGCCGCGAGCGCCTGGGACTGGATCAAGGAGAAGGCGGCCGGGGCGTGGGAAGGCATCAAGTCCATGGCGTCGGGCGCCTGGGAGGGGATCAAGTCCGTCGCCTCCTCGGCCTACGAGGCGGGGAAGTCGGTGCTCACCACCGTGGCCGAAGGGGCCGCAAGCGTCATCACGGCGCCCTACAAGGTCGCCAAGAAGGCATTCAACTTCCTCCGCAGCCTGCTGCCGTTCTCCGACGCGGAGGAAGGCCCCCTCTCGAACCTGTCGGCCTCGGGCAGGTCGATCCTCGAGACGATGGCCAGGGGCATGCAGCAGGTCGCCGGGCTGCCGGCGAAGGTCTTTAGCAGGATATGGGGCTTCCTGACTGGCCCGGCGCGCGTCGCCCAAGTCGAGCCAACGGCGCTGACGGGCTGGCTCGGCGGCCTGGCAAGAGTCCTTGCGGGCCTGGTGAGCACGGTCGCCAGCGCTCTGCCGCTCGCCTCCGCCGTTGCGGCGCCGATGACGTCCGTGGCCGCCGCAGCAGAAAAGCCGGTGCCCGTGGTCATCCGCGAGCGGGAGGTCCACCAGGCGAGGCTCCTGGCCGAGCGAGGGGCGCCGCTGGCCCCCGTCGCCGGCGCGCCGACCATCGGGGAGCAGTCCTTCCCGATGAAGGCGTTCCTGACCCGGCTTGACGAGCTGGCTGACCGGCCCATCGACGTGAACATCACGGTGGTCTCGAAGCTCGACGGTCGCGCCGTCGCTCAGGCGGTCTACCGCAACATCCGGCAGGAGAAAGTCAAGAACTATGAAACGCTCTAGCGAGTGGCAAGTGCGGAGTGCGGAGTGTCGAGTGAAGAGAGGAAGGCGGAAGCGCCGCGATGACGTGCCGCGCCCCGCGCCTGAGCCTGACCCGTTCCTGCTGGCGAAGGACTTCGGCCTGTGAGCGAATTCAAGCCGCCCATCACGGGCTACCTCATCGACGCCGACGGCGAGGGAACCCTGGAGTTCCAGTACAACCCCTCCGAGGTCGTGGACGAGAAGGCGACCCACTTCGCGGCCATTCGCATCCCCGGCATGAGCCATCCCCGCTACCAGTACGTCGCGGGCGAGCCGCGGCGGATCGTCTTCAAGCTCCAGTTCTTCAAGGGGCCGGTGAAAGAGCGGGTGCTCTGGCTCCAGTCGCTCCTCTATCCCGAGCACGCGGGGAGCATGCTGGAGATGGCGCCGCACCGGGTGCTGTTCCTCTTTGGCAGCCTGTTCCCGAGCGTCCTCTGCATCGTCCGCGAGGTCAAGGCCCGGTTCTTCGGCCTCTTCGAGCCGGAGACGCTCCTGCCCGAGCAGGCGGACGTGGACATTGTGCTCGAGGAGTACGTCGACCGGAGCGTCAACGTGAACGAGGTGCGGGGATGATCACGAAGCGGTCGCGCTACCGATTCAGCATCCTCTGCCAGGACGACGGCTTTGACTTCCTGGGGAACCGGCCCCAGATCCCAACCACCCCGCGGCCCGACGACCGGTTCCACACTGTGGTGGAGGGCGACCGCCTGGACCTCCTGGCCTATCGCTACCTCGGCGATGCGAGGCTCTGGTGGGTGATCGGCGACACCAATGACATCTTCTGGCCGCTGGACCTCGAGATCGGCTCCGTCCTTCGCATTCCGAGCGCCTTGCACGTGCAGATGAACATCCTGGGGTGAGCCATGGACCTCGACACTTACGCGCCGACGTTCCTGATCCAGATCGAGGGGCAGGACCTCTCGGCCGACATCGCGCAGGAGATCCGGTCCTTCGCCTTCGAGGACAACGAGAGCAAGCTCGACGCGATGGAACTGACCGTGACGAACCGCAACCTCCAGTTCGTGGACCACCCCCTCTTCCAGGAGGGCAATGAAATCGTCGCGCGGTTCGGGTACGTCGGGAATCTCTCGCCCAAGAAGAAGGCCGTCATCAAGGACATCGAGTACGACTTCCCTGAGGACGGGGACCCGACGATCACCCTCCGCGCCTACGACAAGGGCTTCAAGCTGGCGGGGAAGG
>DAOOIT010000141.1 GCA_035384565.1 Planctomycetota bacterium
CCGTCCCACGCTCCCCATCGGCGGCCGCGTGAGGATCGCTGGACCCTGGTGAGCCAAAAATGATGCTCCGTGCGGTTCGGCGGGCCGGGCTCGACCGGCCTGATGCGACGTGGCGGCATGCCAACCCGTAGTGGGCCGGGCGTCTCGTCGGGAGGGATCTTCCAATGCGCTCAGGGCGCACCCCGCCCATACTTGCTCAAACCTGAGTGGGGGGAAGTGAGCAAGTATGGGTGGAAAGGCGAGGATTGGCGATTCTCGCGGTTCCGGCCATACTTGCTCACACGGGCGATGAGCAAGTATGTGAGCGTGCATGCGGGAGGGCGTAAGGCGTTGCGGCATAGGCGGTTATGGTGTGGCTTCGCCGGAGCCGCGACACCCGTCCAGTGCTCCCAGCGGTTGCCACGCCAAGACTGCGAGACCCTGACAAGCCATGTCTTGGCTCACGGCATGGCGCGGCCCCGCCGAAGGCGGGTGGCTGCATATCTCCACAAACTCGACGTCTGAAGTGAACTTCCGCCTCCCACGCCACTCCGCGTGTGGCGCCTCAGGGCCGTGCCCTGTCCAGCGCCTCGTTGGCAAGCCGGTCGGCCGCGGCGTTCTGCTCGCGCGGGACGTGACGGACCTCCCACGAGTCAAGGCGGCCCAGCAGGCCGAGCGCCTTCTCGTGGTACGGCTGCAAGTGCGGGGCCTTGACCTTGTAGACGCCTCGGAGCTGGCAGGCGAGCAGTTCGCTGTCGAGCAGCAGCGTGAGGCGGGCGGCGCCCAGGCGCAGCGCTTCCTCGGCCGCGCGGATGACGGCCTGATACTCCGCCACGTTGTTCGTCGTGTGGCCTATCGTCTCGCTGATGCGTCGAACGGGCGCGCCGTTCTCATCGAAGATCGCGACTCCGATCGCCGCCGGCCCGGGGTTGCCGCGCGAGGCGCCATCGCACCGCGCCACCAGCGCCTTCCCCGTCGCGCCGAGCGCATCGCCGAACAACTCGCCTGTGCGCGCCGGCGGCGCGGGCGCAAGGTCGTTCAGCGCGTGGCGCACCCAGAATGTCTCCAGCTCCTGCCGCGAGAGCTCCGGGTGCTCGGCCAGCAGGCGATTGACATCGAGATACTGGCGAACGAGGCGGGCGATCTGCCGGTCACTCAGCTTGGCCAACCGCGGCTCCTTCAACCACGCAGGTAGATGGGGTTCGTGAACACCCAGGGACGCCCGTCGAGGGACGCTTCGACTCGGTAGACGCCCGGCCCGCCGTGGGCGGCCTTCAGCTCACGGCCGCGGGCGCTCGCCACCACGCGGCCATCGCGCAGGAGCCGCAAGTCGGCTGTCACGGGCGACACGACTCGGAAGCTCACTTCACGCGCCGCCTGGGTTTCCTCGCCCATGGCGATGGCCCCCTGGCCGTGCCGCCCCTCGAAGCAGAAGCCGGTGGCATCGGCCAGCAAGTCGTAGCTCACGTAACACCGCCCGCCGGCGAGCAGCCGGTGCAGAAGCTCCGTGTCCTGCTCGCTGTGTCCGGCGAACGGCTCGGGCGAGAGCACGTGGGTGCGCACGGTGCCGAACATGCGGCGGTGGGGGAAGAACTCCATGAAGTCCAGCCCCAGGCGCCGGAACGGCACCCGCTTGGCGTGATTGTCGAGCGAGCCAATGCCCACCACGCGGCGGCGCTGCCCCGCAGCGTCCCAGTGCGCCAGCACGCTTGGCTCCGGGCCGCGGATCCAGCGGTCGGGGTGCCGATAGTGGGAGAGCAGGTTCCAGAGGTGCAGGTCGCGGATCCAGTCGTGGAGGTAGGGCCAGATCTCGACGCCGTGGTAGCCGTCGAGATGCCAGTCGGTCCAGCCGGGCACGCAGGCATCGAAGAGGGGCTTGTGGACGGGCACGGGGTGGACGACGAAGGCGAGGCCGCCCTTGCGGCCCACCGCCTGGAACGCGGCCTCGATGGTCGGCGCGCCCCTCACGCCCTCGAGGTCGCTCAGGCCGAGGGCGATGGCGTGGTGTCCGCCGGCCTCCAGTTCCACGCCCACGTCGAGCAGCAGGCCGTCGCGCCAGCCGGCCAGGCCCGCGTCGCGCGCGGCCAGGGTGTCGTGATCGGTGAGCACGATGTAGTCGAGGCCCGCCTCGCGCGCGGCGTCCAGGATGTCGGGCGCGGGCGAGTGGCCGTCCGAGTAGGTCGAGTGGATGTGGAGGCAGCCCTTGTAGTCATGCATGGGGACCGGCGTCGCCCGCGGCGCGGGCCTCCTGGATCGCCTCGGCCACACGGCGCTTGCCGGCCAGGTAGAAGAAGAGGCCCGTCTGGTTGGTGATGAGGATGATCACGTGGCTGAGCGCGGCCACCTCGGCCCCCAGGTTCGCCTCTCCGGGGTGCAGCACCGTAGCGAACAGCAGGGCGAGCGCCCACTCGAACACCCCCACGCCGGCCGGCGCCACGGGCAGGCCATTGAGCACCAGCCCCAGCGGGATCAGGAAGAAGTAGTTCGGCGCGCGCGTGAGGTCCATGGCCAGCGGCTCGCCGAGCGAGCGCCCGATCAGGCAGAACGCCACCGCGGCCCCGCCGTGCGCCGCCACCGAGTAGAGCAGGAACCTCAGGAGCAGCAGCTTGCGCCCCCGGTACAGATAGACCGCCTCGTACACCCGTGCGAATACCCCTGCCACCCGTTGCGGCAGGTGGCCCAGCACCCAGTGGACCAGCCGCCGGCAGTGCGGCGACAGGAGCACGAGCAGCCCCAGCGTGCCGAGGCCGAAGGCCGCCAGCACGCCGACCGCGAGGAATTGGGTCTGCGTGAGGCCGAGGGCGCTCGGGGGCGATGGGTGGCGCCAGAGGTCCTTGAGATGAAAGAGCATGGCCACGGCGGCAAAGCCCACCATGCAGTAGAGCCCCACCACACGGTCCAGGAACACCGTGGTCACCGCCTCGGCCTTCTTGTGGGTGCCTCGGGCCACGTAGTAGGCTTTCACCAGGTCGCCGCCCGTGCCGCCGGGCAGGAAGCAACTGAAGAAGCAGCCGATGTAGGTCATGGCCACGCACTCGCGCCGCCGCGCCTCGATGCCCTGCGACACCACGAGCATGCGCCAGCGGTTGGCCGTGAGCAGGATGCAGGCGTTGTAGATGAGAAAGGCCCCGGCCAGACCCAGCGGGCGTTGGCGGACGGCGGTCCAGATCTTCTCCGGCTCCAGCTTGCCCGAGCGCACGAGCCATGCGAGCAGCCCCACGGCGATGCCGACCTTGAGGATCAGCAGGGCGGTCTTCTTCACCTGGGCACGGAGAGCCATCTCGGTCCCCTGTCAGCCCCGCAGCATCTCTGTGAACGCCTCGAGCCGCGTGCGCGACGCCGCGTCGAGCGGCCCCGGGCGGTCGCACTCCAGCGTCAGCACCGGGAGCTCCAGCCGCTCGCGGAGCAGGCGGTCCTGAATCTGGCGGAAGCAGAAGCTCTGCACGTAATGCACCACCCCCTGCACCTGGCGGCGGCGGCACTCGCGCACGATATCCCCGATGCGGAGGAACACGTCATAGGGATAGGTGTAGGCCGCATACTGCTCGACCAGGGAGGCCGTCCGGCCTGGCATGGCGAATTGCCGGGCCACCTCGTGGAACACCACGGCCGCGCCCGCCTCGGCCAGGCGTTCGTGCAGGTCGCCGCAGATGGGCGGCACGCCCACCAGCCCCAGCCGCACGGTTCGGGCTGCGGGCCTCGGCCCGTCTCCCGCTCGCAGTGCGGGCTTCAGCCCGTATCCTGGCGGTCGCTCCCTCGCCGCGGCCAGGAATGCCTCGGCCCGCGCGCCGAACGCATCGGGTTCCCCCTCGAAGTCCGAGCAGTTCACCTGCCAGGTAAAGGCCTCGGCAGGCGTCACCTGCCCCGTCTCCCAGGCCAGGCGGTCAATCTCATGCACCGCGGCCCGCACTGCGTCGAGGCGGGTCTTCTGCGCCTCCGCCGCCTCCAGCGTGGTGCCGAACCGCTCGGCCAGCCGCGCCAGTTGGGCCTCCAGCAGCGGCCGCTCGCGCTTGTAGGGGAACGCGAAGTCAATCACCCGCACGCCCTCCGACTCCAGAATCTCCATCAGCGCGTGCGTATTCGAGCAGTCGCCCTGCACCACGGCCACCACGGTGTCCACCCCGCGGCGGCGGGCCGCCGTGTAGATGCCCTTCACCCACGCGCACATGGTGCGGGGAAACCCGGCCTGCTCCGCCGCCTCCACCATCTCCGGCGCGTCGGGCGACCCGATGAACACGTTGTTGAGGTCCAGGGGAGTATAGCCCGCGGCGAACAGGACTTCGACCGGGATTGTCGTCGTGATACCAACCAGGCGTTGATGCACCCGCGGCGCTCCTGAGGCCCCCGACATTCTCCCCGATTCGCCGCGTGGTGTCAAGGATGGGAACGCGTGGCCGGGGGTGTGTGCCGGGATTGCAGGCAGGGTGGTTGTCTCTGGAGCCTGAAAGGCTCGCATGGGATAGCCCAGGGCAACGCCCTGGGTTCAGTGGGATTCACGGGTC
>DAOOIT010000142.1 GCA_035384565.1 Planctomycetota bacterium
CAGCGGACCGCCGAGAGCCTGGCGGGTGGCGATGCGGGCGATGAGGGTGCGGTTCTTGGGCACCTTGGAGCTGTTGCCGCTGGTGGGGTCAATCAGGTCGGTGCGGTAGCCGCCCTTGGGGGCCGCGGCGATGGCGTTGGCGTTCACGCTCAGGTCCTTCGGGCCGGGTGTCTGGCCTGCCATGCCCGGCGTGGCGTCCATCACGTGGTAGTAGAGAATCGTGTCGCCGGTCTGGAAGGTCGCGGTGTTGCCGTGGTTGACGGTGACGGAGCCGCGGGCCTTGACCTGTCCCTTGCCCTTGGTGGCCACGAAGTCGAAGTAGGCCGAGGGCACATCGAGGAAGCAGGAGCGATTGGTGCCGTGTGCGGTGAACTCGGTGAGGCCGACGCCGGTGCCGATATTGATGGGCTGGTTCGGCGTGGGCGCGGGCAGGCCGCTGGCGCTCGAGCTGGTGCGGTAGCGCTCGCGGAAGGCGCCGTACGAGAAGAGGTCGCGGCCAGGGCCGTTCTTCCAGGCGTGGAAGTCCAAGCCCAGCCGCCCATCATTCGCGCCATAGATTTCGTAGATAGTCACGTCGAGGCGGACCATCGGGACCGGCTGGTCAAGGATGGTCAGCGCGTCCTCAGCGGTCTCGATGGCGCTCGGCACGTCGTAGAGGAGCACGGCGTTCATCTCGGAGTCAAGCACGTGTTCATAAGTCGGGCTCATGTACTGGAAGAGGGTGTTTCGGAAGGCGGCGTCGGTGACGTTGCGGTGCTTCATGCGCACATAGGCGGCCTGGCTGCCCGAGGAGGTGGTGAGGCCGGGCTTGTCGAGCGCGGCCACCATCGCGTCCACATAGGGAATCTGGTATTCGGGGATGGTCATGACGAGTTTGCCGCTCTTGCCGTCGGGGCCGACGAAGGTGTGCCAGGCGCTCTCCTCGATGTCGGCCACTCGGCGGTAGAAGCGGTGCAGTTCCGCCGGGTTCTGGTTCTTGAAGTCGTAGACCTTGACCACGTAGCGATTGGTCTGCGCCTTGTTGGTGGTGCGCAGGACCTTCACCACGTGGGTCGGCGCCTCGTCGGGCGCGGCGTCCAGCGCATCGGTCGGCGAGGGCGCCGGCTGCACGCTGATGGCCTGCACCGGCCCCTGCGGCACCAGGGGCTTGGCGGGCGGCGGCGGCGCCGCGCCCTCGCCTGCCAGCCCGTCGGCCAGTCCGCCTCCCAGCCACAGCACCATCCACAGCCACTTCCTGCCCATCAAACCGCTCCTCATAAGTGCCTGCCCACGTGCGGCGCGTGAACCCGTTCGCGCGCCGGCCAGGTAGGCCAATTCTATCCCCGCCCCGTGAGGGGCATGCGAGGTCAGCGCGAGGACTTCGTTCTTTCCTTGGCGGCCGTGCGCGGGGCGGCGTCGGCCTTCGCCTCGGCTCGGATGAGGCCCGTGTAGGGGTTCACGAGGAAGGCCCGCCGCGACGCCGGGCCGCCGCTGTGGGCCTCGGCGATCACGAACCAGTCGAGGAGGCCGGCCTCGTTGCGCACGAGCTTCGCTTCGGCGTTGGCCAGGTCGCTCCCCACCTGCTGCCGCACGGCCTCCACGGCATCCTCCTTCCGCACCAGGCCGTTCTCGTCGCGGCGGAAGGCCCGCGGCCCGTCCACACGGTAGAGGAAGGCAGGGCCCGGGATGCCCGGGGTGCCTGGCGCGTTGCCTTCGGGACTATAGAGCACGTGGAGGGCGAAGTGCCCCTCCTCTTCGGTCAGGCGGGGGAGGACGAAGCGCCGCGTGATCGAGTTCCCGGGCGCGATGGTGATCGGCTCGAAGCCCCGCTCCTTGCTGGACCGCATGGGCTCGCGGCGGTAGCGCAAATCGGTGCCCGCGGGGCCGAACCAGAACTCCACGGTATCGGCGCTCAGCGAGCCCGCCGGGGCCGGCGCAGTGCCGGCGTTGGTGACCTTGACGGTGCAGACCACGGCCTCGCCGGGCCGGTAGGTGTCGGGGTCCAGCGTGGGCACGACGACCAGGAGGGGCTTCTCCGCCGGCTTCTTGCGCAAGGGCAGACAGCCCAGAGCGGCGAAGGCAACGCCCAGCGATACGGACAGGACCCGGACAGACGCGGCCAGGGTCTTTGGGCCGCGCCGTCGTGAGTCGCGCGTCCCGCGCGTCGAGTGTTCGCTTGCCACTTCTCACTCTCCTCACGTGCTGCTGGCTACCGCGCCTGCGCGTAGGCGAGCTTGCGGGAGACCAGTTCCAGTGGGTCGGGTGGAATGACGGCGGTCATCACGCGCGCGACACCGCCGACGAGGTTCATCAACGTCTTGGCCGTGCCCTGAAGGGTGCCCGCGGAAAGGCCGTAGAGCACGTTGCGCTCGATGGAGGTCTCCACGATTGTTATGGGGAGCTGGACGGGAGCGCTGGCGATGTTCCAGAGGCCGCCGGCCAGGTTCGCAAAGGGTCCGTTGCCGGGCTGGGAGGCGGCTTCCCTGGCCGCCATGCTGTCTGCGACGGGTCACCCAGTGCCTGAGCAGGCCTGGGCGTGGGCGTCCCGAGTGTGGGCCAGCAGCGCCACCGCCAGCACGCCCGCGGCGAACACGGCCCGCCAATGATTCTCCGTCATGTGGCATCTCCTTCCTCTGCGGCGACCTGTAACCGCAGGGAGGGTATCCCGAGGCTGTTAGACGAAGATTAGGTGGGGGTCAATTCGGCGTGAGGTCTGGCTCAGGTGCGGGTCAGCGCAGGGTCGGGCTGTGGGCGAGCCGGCGGGTCATCTCGCCGCGGGCCCGCTGCGGTTCCGCATGGAAGCACCGCGGCGCCCGGCGCAGCGGCGGAGCGGGCAAGCCGCAGGCCCAGCCCCTCGCCCGCTTCGAGGGACACATCCGCCGCTGGCCAGCAGGATGCGGCTGCGGTGAGAATGGCGCTACTTGACGGTTGGCTCGGGGATCTTCTTGGAGGGGGGCAGTTCAACGCCCGTGGCGTCGCCGGGCGCCTTGTCAGGCTCTGCGCTGGGCTCGGGGTCCAGCCTCTTGCCTTCCTTCTCGCTCCTGCGGCATTGAGCGGCCACGGCCTCCGCGCGCTCCCGCCCGTCCGGGCCGCCCATCACCACCCGCCACACCCGCACCTCGGGCTTCGGGGGCTGCGGCGTCGGAGCCTCGGGGTCGGCGTTCGCCTTCCACTCGCGTGCCGCTTTGAGGTAGGCCCGCTGGATGTCGGCCTCGCGGTTCTTGACCGACACCGAGTCGACCACTTCGTACTGCACCGTGCCGTTGCGGTAGTCAATGCGCAGCACTGAGTAGGAGGCGGCCTTGCCCCCCGTGGTGCTGGGTCGGGGCGGCGCCACCACGTGCGCCGGCACCGGCCCGCACCCCGCGAGGGGTCACCGCTTCGGCTCTGCCAAGCCTGCCTCGGGGAGGCATGCCAGCAGAGCCAGGAGCCACGCACCCACCGCGAGATATTGCCGCTTGCCGTTCATACCCTATAGTCTAGGCCATCACAACGCCTTGTCAAGCATGAAGTGCCTTGAACGGTGCGGGGCGGAATTGTGGGTGGCTGCGGGAGCTCCGAAGGAGCGAAATAGGATAGAACAAGACCGCCCCGCGGCAGCCCTGACAGGACGGAATAGAGAGCGTCTATCTCGCCCCTTCAGGGCTGGACCCGTGGAGCCCGCTGAACCCAGGGCGTTGCCCTGGGCTATCCCATGCGAGCCCTTCAGGCTCCAGAGACAATCACCCTGCCTACAATTCCGGCCCACACCTTGCCTTGAAGGCCCCAGGATGACGGGAGGCGGCAGACGCGGCGCCGCCGCGGCCGCGGCAACTGGGGCAGTGTGGCGCGCCCGACGAGGCGCGCAGGACCTGCCCCCTCACCGCCCTCCGCCGCCATCGCAGCCGCCGGCCGCCAGGAGGGCCGCCAGGCCCAGCATCCCTAACACGCGCTTCATAACTAGTCCTCGCTTCGCAGGAGGATCCGCTATGTCGCCAGTATAGCACATGTGTGGGGCACTTCAATGCTTCCTCTTTTCGTGGCGGGTCGGCCGGAATCGTAGGTACTACTCCGGCCCCCATTCATGTCGCGCTTGTTCGCAGTGCGGGCTTCAGCCCGCACGCCCAGATACGGCCTGAAGGCCGCACTACAAGCGCCTTCTGCGTCGCGATCTCATCCTCCAAGTGCTACATGAATGCGGCCCGAGTGGTAGTTTCCGTTGAAGAAACCCCCGGAATGGGGAGGGCCCGCTGCAAAGGTAGCCGCGAGCGTCCCGCTTGCGGCTACCTTCATCCGCTCGATAAGCGGGACGCTTGTCGCTACCGGAATCCGCAAGGGAAACTGCCTGTGGAAATGGCCCACACACTTCTCCTGGGCCACAGCGCCCCAGCCAGGAGGCGCCGAATCCCGGTGCGCCACGCCCCGATTGCGCGACTGACGGCGCCCACGAGCCAACCCGAGGCGGTTGCGATGTGGTTCTGAATGGGACTGGCCGTGGCCGCTGCGGGTGAG
>DAOOIT010000143.1 GCA_035384565.1 Planctomycetota bacterium
TGATGTCCTCCTTGATCTCCTTGACCTTGTCCTCGGTCTTGAGCACCTCGCCCTCGGTGCCGTAGGTCTTCACGTCGCAGTAGAAGGGGACGACCAGGCCCGCCTTGATGTCGGACTTGTTCAGCGAGTTGCGCATCTGGTCGAGCATCCCCTGGTCGGGCATGACCAGCTTGGAGCCGAACTGCCCGCCGACCTGGACGAACCGGAGCGGCGTGGTCCAGCGCTTGGCGATGGCGGACTCGCTTTTGCGGTAGTCGCGCAGCAGCGCGATGGCGTGGAACGCGGGGAGCACCATCGAGTTGCCGCGCGGGGAGAAGCTCGGCGCGTCCCACTTGAGATGGACGAGCTGCTCCAGGGGCAGGCTGATCCCCTCGCCGATGGCGCCCTCTTCGGGGAACTGCTTGGCCTCGGTCAGCTCGCCCTGGACGAGCTTGAGCTTGACCGAGACGGGGTTGATGCACTGGACCGCGGCGATGTCGTCGCCCTTGTCGGTATAGGCCTTGTAGCCCACGCAGTCGCCCTTCACGAGGAGCTGGAGGACCATGTCGCGCACAAAGGCGTCGAGGCCCACGCGCTCGGCGAACTCATAGACTTCGGCCTCGACCTCCTCGTCCTCGCAGTTGAACCCGACCTCGTCGCCGATGGCGAAGGTCCGCCAGGCGTTGACGGCGTTCTTGACGATGGGTTCCTCGGTGTAGTACTCCCAGGCCAGCTTGGCGCGCTCCTCCCACGCCTCCGGCACCGCTTCCTCGACGTTGAGCGCGCGGAAGACGCCGGAATCGAGGGCAGCGGCCGCCGCGAGGCCCCGCGGCTCCACCGCGACCGTCGAGAGCTTGCCGTCGCTGTCCTGGCCGATGACCTGCATCGTCGCCGTCCCTCCCTACTCGGCCTCGGCGTTGCCGCCGTTGCCGTTGCCGTTCGCGGCCCGCGCCTTGTCCACCGCGGCCTCGGTGACCTGGTAGCCGATGACGTTGAGCACCAGGGTCGCCGCGCCGACGATGACCTGGACCGCCGCGTCCGTCCCCGCCGGGGCCACCACGCCCACGGTCACGAGGACCGACACCACCATCCCCGCCACAGCCAGCAGGAATCGCCGGCTCGCCCAGCGGGACACCGCCTTGACCTCGTTCTCTGCCATTGCAGGCTCTCCTTTCCGTCAGGGCAGAATGCCGAGCTTGTCCACGCACCACCACACGAAGGGCTCCTCCCGACTCACCGCGCCCGTCTTCAGCCTGTCCACCAGGCGCGTGACCTGGGGGTCCTCGGCCGAGGCGCCGTAGCCGCGGAAGAAGACCCGCCCGCAGTGTCTCGTGTGGGCGAAGGCCCAGGCCGAGCCGTCGGCCGCATCCGTGGGGCCGATGACGGCCAGGTTGAACTTCAACCGCTCGCGCAGCAGCGGCATCGCGCGCCTCTCCAGGGGCAGGTGCGCCACGTTGCGGGCGCCCACGAACTCCAGAACGGGCCGGATGTGCGGCGACTCGTCCACGTCCAGCGAGATGACCTGCCGGGCGAACCGGCTCAAGAGCGCCGTCAGCACGCCCTCCCGCGTCCCGACCTCGACGACCGTGTCCAGCCGCAGCGACCAGAGCTTCTCCATCTGCCGCAGGAGCACTCGTTGCCCATTGGCGATGCCGAGGGACGACACCACCAGTTCCTCCCCGATCTCGGGCACCAGGCAGCCGATGAAGCCGTCGAGGATGCGTTGCACGATCTCGTACACGTCTGCACTCCTGCTCACGGGAAGATCTCGTCCGTCCAGTAGAACTGGAGCCTGGGCACGACGACCTCCACCTCGTCGAGCCGGCGCTGGTCGCGGGCGAGCATCGCGCACCGCACGGCGTCCACGATGTGGTCGTTGCCCTTCGAGAAGATGGTGTTGCTGCCCACGAGCTGGTAGCTGTGGGTCGTGAACTGGTCCACCAGCTCGACGTCGCCCTCGGGCAGCCGCAGCTCCCCCCTGTGGAGGGCGCCGTTGATGAGGCTCGTCATGTGCTCCTTGGCGCGTTTCTTGAGGAGCTGCCCGTTCTGCTCGGCGATGGTGATGGCCGAGCCGAAGTCGTAGCCGTGGAGCCTCGACTCCAGGTTCAGCTGGCGGTACTTGTCCAGCGTGGTCAGCTCCTGGACCACCGCGAGGCCATTTCCCCCCTTGTCCACGCCGATGCCCAGCGGGGCGTAGTAGCGGTCCAGGAGCGCGATGGCCTCGGAGATGTGCGGGTAGGCCACGTGCTCCATGTGGACGCGCAGCACGAGCTTCATCCGCACCTTGCCCTCGTCCGAGGTCTCGTGGAAGACGACGAGTTCGGTCGGGTCGTTCGTGTAGCCGAGGTCGCCTCCGATCCAGAAGGTCCCGTCCTGCGGCCCGAGGTTGAGCAACATCTCCAGGCGGTTGAAGGCCGCTGCCTCCGACTCGCACTCCGCGAGCGACTCACCCGTGATGGAGACCGCCTGGTACTCGTCGTAGGTCTTCAGGCAGCGGCCCAGGCCCTCGGCGCTGAACGCCCCGTAGACCTGCTTGCCGTGCTCGCCGGCGACCTCGTGCTGCCAGGCGGCCGTGTCCTTCCCGCCGTAGAACTGGGCCAGCTCCGCCTCCCGCTCCGCGCTCCAGGCCGGGTTCAGCCAGCTCGGCCAGCGGAAGACCTTCCACTCCTCCGCCTCGGTCATGCGGAAGTACGTGGTGTTGCGGACGCCGCTCGGCGTCGAGTAGATGCGGAACACCCCGCCCGCCTTCAGGCACTGGCGGAGCGCCTGCCACGCCTTCTCCGTGAGCCAGGCCCCCTCGTCCACCCACAGCCGGTCGACGTGGAGCGAACGGAAAGCGTCGCCGTACGATCCCGCCGGGCGGAAGTGGAGGACCGAGCGGTTGGTGAACTCGATGCGGAAGTACGGCTTGCGGACGATCTTCGGGTGGCCCTGCGCGGTCTTGGCGATGCTGGCGTTCAACTCCTCGCAGGCGTTGATCTGGTGCTCGACCTCGTCGATGATCGTGTCGAGGTGGCCCTGGTGCGGCGCGGCGATCAGCCCCTGCCGGCCCCGGCCCGTGAAGGCGAAGTGCAGCACGTCGGTGCTGAGCGAGATCGTCTTCCCGACCGCTCTGCCGTCCTGGTGGACGATGTTCAACGCCGGGCACCGCAGGTCCTCGACCTGGTGGGGCCAGTAGCGCCGCCGCGACCCGTCGCGGTTGCGCAGGTAGTGTTCGCCCCAGAGGACGGGGTCCTCGAGCCGTGCGATGATGGCTTCCCTGTCGTCCGGCGAGAGCACCGGCTCCCGCGCTCGCCCTCCGCGCCGCGCGGCATCCCTGTGGGCCGCCCGCCGCTTCGGGTCGTGCCAGAAGCAGTAGTCGCTGCCCTTGACCGCGGCCACGCGGCACCCGGTGCCGTCGGGCAGGCTCCCCTTGCACGCTCTCTTTGCCACGGCTACGCCCCCGAAAAGAATCTCATCTTTGGCCTTGCTATTCGCGGCGACCTATGCCCCTATGTGTCCTGAGCGGACGGCACGAGGCCCGTCAGCGGGACGGCCCGCCGCCGCGAAGGCCAGGGCAGAACCAATCGAAAGGAGGCCACGATGCCCAGCCAGTTGACCCTGAAGGACGCCGCACCGCAGTACCTGGAGCACCTGCGGGCGGCAGGGAAGAACGAGCACACCGTGAGGACGTATGGGAAGGCCCTCGAGGCCATCGCCGGCTTCTTCGGCGAGGCCAAGACACTGAAAACGCTCCGGCCCGCCGACGTCGGGCGGTTCCTCAAGAGCGACGCCTTGCTCAAGAAGCCCAACGGCAAGGAGCGCGCGAAGCCGACCATCGACCAGATCGTCCGCGTGCTCCGCATGCTCCTGGAGTGGGCGCAGGCCCAGGGCCACGTTGCCGCCATCGCGTTCCCCCAGGACGCCATGCCGAAGCGCCGCCGCAAGCAGCAGGCCGCCAACCAGCAGACACAGGAGCCGGAGGCCGAAACCCATGAAGCTCAGCCTGGCAATTGAGTGCTTTCGCACCCAGCTCGAAGCCAACGCCCACTCATGCCACACCATCGGAAGCTACCTCCACGACCTGGGGTTGCTCGCCGCGGCCCTCGGCCCCGAGTCCGAGCTTGAGGCCATCACGACCGACGCCCTCGCCCGGTTCCTGACGGGCGCCCCCGTCACGCGCAAGCCCGACGGCTCGCCCAAGGCGCCCGGCTCGGTGGACAAGGTGAAGACGAGCGTCAAGG
>DAOOIT010000144.1 GCA_035384565.1 Planctomycetota bacterium
CCTATTTCGCTCCTTCGGAGCTCCCGCAGCCACCTACAATTCCGGCCCACACCCCTACATGCCTCTTCCCTTGACTTCCGCCGGCCGAATCGCCATGATGTCGTTCGTAGTGCGGCCTTCAGGCCGTACAGATACGGGCTGAAGCCCGCACTGCGAACGCGCCTACAGGCCGAAGGCCGCTCCACGAACTCACCCAGGAGGGCGCGGCATGCCTGATAGCAACACCAAGCCTTCGACCCTCGGCGGCTTCGAACTGGTCGCCGCCCTCGGGAAGGGCGGCATGGGCACCGTGCTCAAGGCGCGCCAGGTCTCGATGGACCGCCTCGTCGCCCTCAAAATCCTCCCCAAGAAGCTCGCGGAGAACGAGGCATTCGTCCAACGCTTCCTCCGCGAGGCCCGTTCCGCCGCAAAGCTCCGCCACCCCAACATCGTCCAGGCATACGACGTCGGGCAGGCCGATGGCTACTACTTTTTCGCCATGGAGTTCGTGGACGGCGAGGCGCTCTCGGAGATCATCCGCCGCGACGGACCGCTGGAGCCGAGCCGCGCGCTCGACGTGATGAAACAGGTCACGAGCGCCCTCGCCGCCGCTCACAAGGAGGGAATCGTCCACCGCGACATCAAGCCGTCCAACATCATGCTCGACAAGGAGGGCCAGGTCCGCGTCACCGACTTCGGCCTCGCCAAACGCGCGGAGGGCGACGTGGAGGTCACTGCCGACGGCGCGGTCTTGGGCACCCCCGCCTACGTTGCGCCCGAGATGGCCAAGGGTGGCGAGGCCGACGGCCGCTCCGACCTCTACTCCCTGGGGGCCACCATCTTCTGCGCCCTCGCCGGCCGCCCACCATTTGAGGGCAGGAACTTCTCCGAGGTGCTCGTCAAGCAGGCCACCGAGCAGGCCCCGCCGCTGGCCACCCTCGCGCCGCGCGTGGACCGTCGCCTTTGCCATATCATTGACAGGCTCCTCCGCAAGAACCCCGAGGCCCGCTACCAGTCTGCCGCGGCGCTCCTAGACGACCTCAATGGCCTGGGCAAGCTCCAATCGGTTGCGGCCCCTCGCGCCGAAGGCCGAGCCAAGCCCGCCGAGGCACCAACTCTGGAGATGACCGAGGGTCAGCGCGCTCGTGTGGGCGGGGCCTGCGTGCCTCGCGTCTCTCCGCGGGCCGGAGACGGCCCGCCCACAAGATCACCCAAGGCCACCTGGCTCGCCGTCGCGGCGGTCGCGGTGATCGCCATCGTCGTCGGGATCGTTGTTCTTGGCCGCGGCCCCAAGTCGCCCGACCAGGCTAAGAGCGCCAAGTCTTCGACGTCTTCACCCGTCCACCCATCCACTCCTCCACCCATCCCCTCCCCCAAGATCCCCCCACCCCCAACACCTACCCCCCAACACCCGGTTGTTGTTCCCCCGCCCAAGGCCACGGACACCCCCGACCCCAAGGTCGAACCCGAACCCGTCCCCGCCCCCAAGGAGGACGCCGCGGCCCTGGCCAAGTGGCAGGCCATCCAGGCCGATGCGAAGAAGCTAGCCGACGCAGGCAAGTTTGACGAAGCGCTCAAGGCTCTCGATGCCGCCAAGACCTTGCCCCTCGACAACATCGCCGACCTCATGGCCGAGTCCATCGAGTCCATCCAGTCCAGCCGGTCCACTCGCCTCAAGGCCGCCCTCGCCGCATACCAGGCCGAATCGGACAAGCTCTGGTCCCTCTTCAAGGCCCGTGACTACGCCGAGGCGGATGCGCTGCTGGCAAAGATTGTGGGCGGGGTGTCCACAACTGTGGGCGGGGTGTCCACACCCCGCGAAAAGGATCCGCGGCGTGGGGACACGCCGCCCACAATCCAAACCATGTTGGCCGCCGACCAGGAGGCCGCCAAGCTCCTCAAGGAGTTCTGGTCCGCCGCCGAGAAAGGCGTCGCCGCACGCAAAGGCACCATCTCCATCGCTGGGGCGCTCGGCAACGTCACCGCCGTCGAGAACGGCGTCATCACCCTCCAGACCCCCAAGGAGGCCGTCACCCGCCGCGTGGTGGACCTCACGGCCAAGCAGGCCCTCGCCTACGCCGCCGTCGCGCAGCGGGACGACGAGCGCTCGCGCCTCGCCGAGGCCATCTTCCGCATCGCCGAGGGCGAGGACCCCGCCCTGGCCGAGCGAGCCCTCGCCGCCGCAGGCAATCCGCCGGGCCTGAGCTGCTACAAGGACCGCCTCGCCGCCCTCACCCTCGGCGCCGCCGAAGTCGCGGCCCGCAAGGCCTGGGCCGAGATCGAGGCGGCGGCCAAGCCCAAGCCCACCAAAGCCGAAGCCGCGCGATTCCTCGCCCTCCTCGACGCCTTCGAGAAGACCCACGCAGGCACCAAACATTTCGCCGCCGTCCGCGACAGGCTCCCCGCCCTCCGCGCCCAGGCCCAACCCGCCCCCAGAGAGCCCGGATGGGTCGGCCTCTTCGACGGGAAGGCGCTGGTGGGGTGGAAGGCGGTCGAGGGCGGGGCGTTTACGGGTCGCGGGAAGATCGCGGTCGAGCAGGGAGCAGCCGTGCTCGAGGCGGGACGCGACTACACGGGCATCGCGTGGACGGGCGAGGCGCCCAGATCGAACTATGAAATCGCGTTGGAGGCGATGCGGGTGGAGGGGGGCCGGGACTTCTGCGACGTGACCTTCCCCGTCGGCGACGCGATGTGCGCGTTGGTCGTGGGCGGCTTGCGGGGCGACCTCGTGGCGCTGTCGGTGTTCGAGGGCCAAACTGCCCAGACCGACCTGAAGGGCAAACGCATGGCGTTCGAGGCGGGGCGGTGGTATGCCGTGCGGGTGCGCGTGACCGACGAGCGGGTGGAGGCCTGGCTCGACGAGGAGAAGGTGATTGACGTGCCGCGGGCGGGGGGCAAGTTCACACTGCACCCCGACCTTGCGCCGGTGACGGGCCTGGGCGTGTCGGCCTACAGGACGAAGGCGGCTTTGCGCAACATCCGCTTCCGCCGCATCGAGCCGGGGGCCGCCGAGGGGCCGAAGAAGGGCGAGTAGCGGACAGTGGACAGTTGCCAGGAGGCAGTCGGCAGGAAGAGGGAAGAAGGGTGTTCGGTTCTCGGTGATCGGTGTTCGGGTTCCGCGTGCAGGCATGCACGCCCTACCGCGGACCAGCGGGGGCTGGCGGTGCGGCGTCGCGAAGCGGCAGCTTCGCGACGAGACCTGGTCACTTAGCGCGAACAGGGCGCGGCGATCGGGCGTTGGCGGACGCGGCCTGGCTTGATCGCGGTGATGTGGCCGGCGAGGGTGTCAGCGGGCACCTCAGCAAGCCCCTCCTGCACCAGCCTGAGGATGGCGAGAGCATGAAAGGTGTTGGGCGCACAGACCAGCACGACCCCAGGGGCGAAGGGGTCACGAGCCGTAGAGGGAAGTCCAAGTCGCGGGCCAGAATGAGGCGGCCCTGGCGCGCGGCCAGCCGCCAGAGGCGAACGTCTGGGCCGCCGCGCAGCGCTGACGCGGCGACGTCCAGCACGTCGTCGCCCCGGCCGGCAAGCCAATCCGCCACGGCCTTGGGCACACCCTCGTCAATGAGCCAGCGCATAGACTCGCTCTTCCGCGAGGGATTCGGCGGCGTAGGCGAGTGCCGCCTTGACTTGCGCGGGGGTGAGCCGGTACTGCTCGCAGACCTCTGCGACGCTCATGGCGCCCGCGAGCGAGCCGACGACTACCCCGACGGGCACGCGCGTGCCCTTGATCACGGGCTTGCCGCCTAGCACGTGTGGGTCCACCAGAATCTGGCCCTTGCGATCACCGAGCGGCCTCTTCATTGTCGGCTGCCTCCTGTGCCATTGCGGGCTTCCACAGCCATTCTATGCGCGCCATCGAGAGTTTTCAACCCATCCGTGCGGTCGGGGTGTGGGCCGGAATTGTAGGTGGCTGCGGGAGCTCCGAAGGAGCGAAATAG
>DAOOIT010000145.1 GCA_035384565.1 Planctomycetota bacterium
CCGAGAGCATGGTCGAGATGCTGGTGAACTCGAGCCTGCGCGAGGTCGAGGTGCTCAAGGACGTCGAGGACCCGCTGATCCTGAACACGCTGGCCGAGGATCCCACCGACAGCCACGACGCGGCGCTGCTGCGCATCTACCGGCGCCTGCACCCCGGCAGCCCGCCGCAGATCGAGAAGGCCAAGCAGTTCTTCCAAGAGAAGTTCTTCGACACGAACCGCTACCGCCTCGGCAACGTGGGGCGCTTCCGGCTCAACCGCAAGTTCGAGCAGAACGTGCCGGAAGACGACATGAAGATCCGCCCCGAGGACATCGTCAACGCGCTGCGCTACATCCTCAAGCTGCGCGCGGGCCAGGGCGAGATAGACGACATTGACCACCTGGGCAACCGCCGGGTGCGCACGATCGAGGAACTGGCCGCCGACGAGCTCCGCAAGGGCTTCCTGAAGCTCAAGCGCACCGTGCAGGAGCGCATGAGCATCAAGGACGTCGAGAACATGTCGCCCCGCTCGCTCATCAACTCGCGCACCATCTCCTCCTCGATCGAGTACTTCTTCGGGCGCGGCGAGCTCTCGCAGGTGGTGGACCAGGTGAACCCGCTCTCGCAGCTCACCCACGAGCGGCGCCTGAGCGCGCTCGGCCCCGGCGGCCTCAACCGCAAGCGGGCCGGCTTCGACGTCCGCGACGTCCACACCTCGCACTACGGCCGCATCTGCCCCATCGGGACGCCCGAAGGCACCAACATCGGCCTCATCGTGTCCCTGAGCGTCTTCGCCGGGGTGGACGAGTACGGCTTCCTCGTCACCCCCTACCGCCGCGTGACCAAGGGCAAGCTGGCCGTGCGGCAGGACGAGAACGGGGCGACCGTGCCCGACATCGCCTACCTGCGCGCGGACGAAGAGGACGCGGTGTGCATCGCGCCGGCGGACACGCCGATGGACAAGCAGGGCCGCATCCTGGGCGAGACGGTGCTGGTGCGGCGCGGCGGCGACTTCATCTACGTGCCGCGCAACGACGTGAATTTCGTGGACATTTCGCCCAAGCAGATGGTCGGCGTGTCGGCCGCCCTCATCCCGTTCCTCGAGCACAACGACGCGAACCGCGCGCTCATGGGCTCCAACATGCAGCGCCAGGCCGTGCCGCTGCTCACCACCGAGCCGCCGCTCATCAGCACCGGCATGGAGAAGCCGGTCGCCCGCAACTCGGGCATGGTCGTGGTGGCCGAAGAGGACGGCGTGGTGACCTACGTGTCGGCCGACCGCATCGTCGTCGGCGAGCGCGAGTACACGCTGCGCAAGTTCGTGGGCCTCTCCGAGCGCACCTGCCTCAACCAGAAGCCGATCGTGCGCGTGGGCCAGAGCGTCAAGAAGGGCGAGGTCATCGCCGACGGCGCCTCCACCGCGGGCGGCGAGCTGGCCCTCGGCAAGAACGTCTTCGTAGCCTTCATGCCGTGGGACGGCTACAACTTCGAGGACGCCATCCTCGTGAGCGAGAGCCTGGTGCGCCAGGACACGTTCACCTCGATCCACATCGAGGAGTTCGAGGTCGAGATCCGCGAGACCAAGCTGGGGCGCGAAGAGTTCACGCGCGACATCCCCAACGTCTCCGAGAAGGCCCTCCGCAACCTCGACGAGGAGGGCATCGTGCGGGTCGGCACGCGCGTGTCGCCCGGCGACTACCTCGTCGGCAAGGTCTCCCCCAAGTCCAAGAGCGAGCTCTCGCCCGAAGAGAAGCTGCTCCTGGCCATCTTCGGGCGCGCGGGCGAGGACGTCAAGAACGACTCGCTCACCGTGCCGTCGGGCGTGGACGGCATCGTGATCGACGCCCAGAAGTTCTCGCGGCGCAGCCACCTGCCCGAAGAGCAGCGCCAGAAGGACCGCGAGGACCTCAAGAAGGAGAGCGCCGACTACAACAACCGCATCGTCGAGCGCTTCCGCCAGATGCTCGGCGCGATGGAGAAGGAGCTGGGCGGCCCCGTCATCGGCGCCCAGAGCGGCATCGCCTACTCCAGCCTCGAAGGGCGCTCCGTGCGCGAGATCCTCGAGCTCGAGGAGCGCTTCGACCCCGAGGACGTGCAGACCAAGTCGAAGAAGGAACACGACGCGATCGAGCGCCTGCACGAGATGTACTCGGACGAGATTGACGCGATCAAGGACGAGCGCGACCGGCGGGTGGACCAGCTCCGCCGCGGCGACGAGCTCCCCACCGGCGTGCTCGAGCTGGTGAAGGTCTACGTCGCCACCAAGCGCACGCTCTCGGTCGGCGACAAGATGGCGGGCCGCCACGGCAACAAGGGCGTCATCGCCAAGATCCAGCCGGTCGAGGACATGCCGTTCCTCGAGGACGGCACGCCCGTCGAAATCGTGCTCAACCCGCTCGGCGTGCCGTCGCGTATGAACATCGGCCAGGTGCTCGAAACCCACCTGGGCTGGGCGGCCAAGACGCTCGGCTACCGCGTGGTCACGCCCGTCTTCGACGGGGTCACCGAGGAGAAGATCACCAAGTGCCTCAAAGAGGCCGGCCTGCCCGAGGACGGCAAGACCGTGCTCTACGACGGGCGCACCGGGCGGCCCTTCGACCAGAAGGTCACCGTGGGCTACCACTACATGCTCAAGCTCGACCACCTGGTGGACGACAAGGTGCACGCCCGCGCCACCGGCCCCTACTCGCTCATCACCCAGCAGCCGCTCGGCGGCAAGGCGCGCTTCGGCGGCCAGCGCTTCGGCGAAATGGAGGTCTGGGCGCTCGAAGCCTACGGCGCCGCCCACATCCTCCAGGAACTCCTCACCGTCAAGAGCGACGACGTCGAAGGCCGCACCAAGATCTACGAGTCCATGGTCAAGGGCGAGAACACCCTCAAGGCCGGCACCCCCGTCTCGTACGAAGTGCTCATGAACGAAATCCGCGGCCTGTGCCTCAACATGCGGCTCGAGAAGCGCAAAATCTAGCCCTCCGTAGTGCGGGCTTCAGCCCGGTTCTTCGCTTCCCTTGCGTCCCCACGGCCTGCCGTGGGGACGCTCATGTGGGCTCTGAACGGGGGAGGGGAGACTCCGAGCAAGAGAAGTACGGCTCCGGCCGCGGATCGGTTCGCATTCCTGCGTGTAGCGACAAGCGTCTCGCTTGTCGAAAACGACCGCAAGCGGGACGCTTGCGGCTACGCCTGCCACTTGAGGCGCTGGGCGACGCCGCGTGGCTCCGGCCACTGCAAACGGCTTCGCGGCCGGAGGAGTAACGGTGACCCGAGGGACTGGGGGGCGCTCGAGGGCGTCGAGGGGAATCCCTCTTGTCCCTTGAGGGGCTTCTTAGCCTGGTTGGGCGCGGTTCTCCTCGTTCCTACGCTCTCCTCCTTCCTCTCGTCCCTACGCTCTGCGTGGGGACGGGCCTCCTGGCCGCTCTGCGGCCTCTTCTCTTCCGCGCGCACCGGAGTGGGAACCTCCCGCGGGTTGGGAACCCGCGGGAGGTTGGGGTTGGACGCGGGAGCGTCCACATCATTGCCCCCACGCGGAGCGTAGGGGCGAGAAGGGTGAAAAGGCGTAGGGGCGAGCATGGGAAAAGTACTCCTCCGGCCGCGGATCGGTTCGCGTCCCTCCGTGTAGCGACAAGGGTCCCGCT
>DAOOIT010000146.1 GCA_035384565.1 Planctomycetota bacterium
CCTGGTTGTCGAGGTAGAAGAGGAGCATGTCGCCGAGGCCGCAGAAGAGCTCCAGCAGCACCATGCCGAGGTCGCTCTCATTGAAGTCGGTCCAGCGGTCGGTGATCGTGGGGATGCGCTGGACCAGTTCCTGGCGGACGGCCTCGTAGTCCTTGTTCGTGTAGTTGACTCGGACCTTGGCCATATGCGTTACACCTCGCGGACGAAGGGATAGACCAGGTTGCCCCGCACCTGGGTGCGGATGATGCGGTAGTCGAGCCGGATGAGGGCGACGTTGCGGTCGGTCACGAGCGGGTCGTCGCTGAATCCCACCCCCTCGATGACGACCCGCTTCTCCCAGCGTTTGACGGCGTCCACGATGAACTGCCTGGCCAGCGCCTTGAAGACCACGTCGTTCTGCTGGAAGACCAGCTCCGGCAGGCGCGAGCCGAACTCGGGGAGGAAGAAGCGTTCCCCTGGCCGGGTCGAGAGGATCTGCCAGATGCTCTCGTGGATATGGGCGTGCTCGGGGCCGGCGCCCTCGGAGACGGCGATGCCGCCGGCGGCGCCGAAACGGAACGGGTACTTCGTCCCCTTGCCCAGGAAGTCCATCACGGTCGCGGCTCCTCGCACTGAGCGGGGTCGGCCGGGATCTCTGGGACGTCAGGTTCCTCGCCCGGCTCCTCCTGCGGCTGTGGGCAGTTCGGGCAGTTGGGGTCGAGTTGGAACACCCGGCCGTCGGAGGTGTGGAGCCGGTAGTCAGCGTCGGGCACGAGGGTCTCGATAGTTCCGTCGGGCAGCGCCGCCTGGATGGCGCCGGCGCGCACGCAGAGGATCGTGCTGTCGGGCAGGATGAAGACGAAGGCGCCCCGGTCGAGGTCGCGTCGCTTCGTGCCTGCCGGCAGCTCGATGAACGGGCAGCGGTCGAACGGCTCCTCGCCGCAGGGGTCGGGCATCGTGGCGAAGTACCGCTCCGCTGCCTGCCGGTGCCGCTCAAGAACCTCCTCGACCTGGCGGCGGAGATCGTCCTGGCAGGTGTTCTGCTTCGAGATGGCCTCGGCGATCTCGTCGAGCTTTTGGACGACGGCGCACAGGAGCTCGAGGAGGGTCTTCTGTGCCTTGGCCTCGGGCGGGAGCTTGACCGGGCAGTTGAGCATGGGCGTTTCCTCAAGTCCTCTGGCCGCAACAGGTCGTCGGCTTCTGGCCAGTGAGCCGCGCGGCCTCCTCACGCGGTAGTTCGGAGAGGAGCCAGGCGGCCCAGCGGAACCAGATGTGGCGCAACTTGCAGCCGGCCTCTGCGGGCGCGTGCATGTCGCCTCGCTCGACGGCGTCCTGGCGGCACGGGCCGCCGCAGACGAGCCGGATTGGGCACTCGACGCACCTGGGGCTGTGGTAGAAGCGGCCGTCGAGCCACTTGGCCCGAAGGCACTCGTCGAGGCCGCCGGCCGCCAGGTTGCCGATGACGCTCGCCCCCTCGCGGTGACAGGCGTAGATGGTCCCGTCGGGCGCCACGGAGGCGTAGCCGTTGCCGGCCTCGCACTCGCAGCAGGCGGCCTGGCGGAAGGCGAGCCGGCGAACGAAGCGGACGAGCTGCTCGAAGGACGCGGCCCGCCTCTGACGGATGCGGTCTCTCAGGAACTCGGCGGCCCTGCCATATTCCTGCTCGACCTTTGCCCAGTCGGTCGCCGAGTCGTCGAAGCTCGATTCGTGGCCGGGGCCGACGCCGCGGCAGGCGGACTCTGTCAGGCTGACTGGCTCCAGCGAGACGTGGGCGGCGACTCCCTCGTCGAGCAGCCCGTGGTGATGCTCGAGGCGTTCCCTCAGCCGCATGTCGCATGCCATGAACGTGCCCCGGAGCGTCGTCCTCGTGGCCAGGCGCTGGCCTTTGAGCAACCGGAGGCCGTTGAGCGTCGCCTCGTAGGAATCCGTCCCCTGCCCGGCGGGGCGGCTGCGGTTGTGCATCTCCTTCGGGCCGTCGAGCGAGACGATCAGATCGAAGCCCTCGTGGTCGAGGAAGGTGACCTTGGCCGGGTCGAGCAGCGTGCCGTTCGTGGTGAGGTGGAAGCCCGGCCTGCCTGGGCCGCGGTAAACATGCTTGGCGAACTCGACCGTCTCGGTCAGAAGGTCCCACTCCAGGAGCGGCTCGCCGCCGAAGAAGGCGACGGTGACCGGCCCCTGCGGGGGCAGGAGAAGCTCCAAGGCACGCCGGGCCGTGTCGGAGGTCATGCGCGTGGCCTGGCCCTGCTTCAAGTCCCTGGCAAAGCAGTACTCGCACCGCAGGTTGCAGGCCCGCGTGAGGCAGAGGACCAGGTAGCCGGCGTGGTCGCGGACGCCGGGGTGGGAAAAGTCGGGTCGGAAGCACGAGGACGGCTCGGCGGGGCCTGCTTTCTGCCCCGTGGTCAGCGTCATGGCGTTGGCGTCGTACTGGAGGTCCTTGCCCCCGACCTGGAAGCTGAGGACCTCGCGCTTCGCCGGCTTGAATCGGACGCCGGGCTTGATCTTGTCGGCGATATTCAGGGGGGACCGCTCGGCGATCATTGCGCACCCTCCCTCGGCAACGCGAGCATTCCCGGACACAGCGGCGTGCCGCGGAGCGGGGAGCACCGGGGTGACGGGGCTGGGACGCTCTGCTTGGGCGGCCCGGAGGCGAGTCGCTTCCGCAGGATGAAGCTGGCGTACTCGTCGCTGCTGAGGGCGACGAGGTGGACGGGATGCGTCGTAACAAACTCGTCCACGGCCTGGACGACGCCGTAGCCCTTGACCTCGACGTAGTCGTGGCCGGCGATGTAGCCCCCAGGCTTCACCTTCGGGTAGAAGGCCAGAAGGTCCTGCCTCATCCCCTCGTAGCCGTGGTTGGCATCGAGGAACACCCAGTCGAAGTAGCCGTCCGGGAACTGGGCGGCCGCCTCCGTTGACGTCTGGCGGTGAACGACGACCCGGCCGGCGTCGATCCTCGGTTGGAAGCGGTCGACGACGAGCTGGTGGAACTCGTCGCCTTTGCCGGTGACCCCGCCGCTGGAGACTTCTTCGGGCCACGGGTCGATGAGATGGAGTTTGGCGGGCGCGGCGGCCTCGAGGATCTTCTGCGAGAAGCCGCCCTTGAACACCCCGATCTCGGCCGCGATCCCCTCGCGCGGGAGGATGGGCAAGATGTCCGCCTTCGCCGGCACCCGGAGGACCCGCTCGGCGTCCGCTGGCGTCGCCTCCGAACCCGACGGGAGCCAGAGGGGCACGTCGAACCACCGGCGCAGCCGCGCCGTCTCGCGGACGTAGACCTCCCTCGGCTCCAGGCGGACGAAGTGGACGAACGTCGGCGAGACCACGGGGTCTTCGCCGTAGGCGCAATGGCCACGAAGGACGTCGATGTCGTAGGGGCCCTTGCGGGCGGTGTACATGAGGTTCTCGCGGGGCGGGACGGGCTTGAGGCCCAGCAACGCCATTGCCGCCCCGAAGAGCGGCTCCTCGTTGTAGCCCTTCGAGGCGTCGCTGTGGAGGTAGGAGAGGAA
>DAOOIT010000147.1 GCA_035384565.1 Planctomycetota bacterium
CCCGAATCGGCGGCGTCGCAGCCTCACGCGGATTCTCGGACAGGCTCCTAGTCGGGCAGTCGGCGGACCTTGCAGGCCACCTCGGGCAGGCGCTCGGGCGGCCGGAGGGTGAGCGTGCCCCGGTCGGTTGCGGCGACGGCGTGTCCCAGCGGCTCGCCGTTATAGGTGTCCCACCACTCCACGCGGTAGCGCCCGTCAGACATTCCGGCCAGTTCGACAGCGGCCCGGCCGATGGCCACCGGGTCCCGCCCCTCGACGGCTCGGCGGTACCAGGTGTTCTCGCGGCGGCGGATCCAGAGCAGCCCGGCGTCCTCGCTCCTGGAGCCCACGACGAGCAGGGGCGAGTCCCCGTTGCTGCGCACGGGGCTCCAGTGCGCCGCCGGCAGTTCCACGCCGCGCAGGAAGTTTGCCAGAGCGGTGTAGTGGTAGTAGAGGTCGCGGTCGGCCAGGTAGCTCTCCCACCACCAGTGCATGGCAGTGCCGGCGCAGCCGCCCAGGGCCGAGGCCCACAGCGCCGCGTGAAGGTGCACGCCCGTCTTGTCGGCCTCGTTCAGGGGATTGAAGTCACGGGTGCCCAGGAAGCCGAACTCGGTGATGAGCGTGGGCTTGCCGAACGGCTCGAGGGCATCCCTCTGGGCGAGCACGAGGGCCGCGGCGTCCAGCGCCTCGGCACGCGCCTGGCCCACGGGGCGGGGGATGTAGGTGTGCGCCTGCACCAGGTCAATCTCCGGCAGGCGCCACAAGTCGTCCCAGGTTGCACGGAGGCCCAGGCTGATCGTGACGGGATGGCTGTACGGGTCCAGCGTCTTGACCTGAGCGGCAGACGCCCGGACCCAGGCAAGCACGGCGGGGTCGTGGGGCGTGTCGGTTGCCGACGTGATCTCGCTGAACAGCTCCCACGCCAGGAGGCTGGTGAAGGGCGCGTAGCGCGCGGCCAGGTAGCGGAGGCGGCGCTGGTATTGCTCGATGGCTCTGGGGTGGGTGAAGAACTGGGCCGGAGCCTGGCATGGGCCGCCATTCCGCGCGAGGTAGGGGTTGCGGGCGGCGCCGTCCCCCGAGCCCAGGTCGCGGAAGTTGTCGAGGCAAAGCTGCACGTAGACGCCACGCTCGCGCGCCGTCTGGAGAATCCGGTCGAGCCGCCACGCGTCGTCGAGGCGGTAGTCGTCGGGGCGGTCGCCCTCCACGTGCACGCCCCACGTGCACAGCCAGAAGCGGGTGGCGTTGAGGCCGGCCGCGACCATGCGGGCCAGGGCCGCGTCGCTCGCATACGTGCCTTCCGTCGCCGGCGGCCAGCACCAATTGTGGCCGATCAGGAACACCGGCTCGCCGGGGGCGCGCTCGAGGTAGCGTCCGTTGGCCTTTGGTGCGAAGAGGAACCGTTGCCCGTCGCCCGGCGTGGCGGCGAAGGTGAACGGCTTCGACGCCGCTGTCCTGCCGCCGGCCGCCACCCTCAGCACGCAGGTGTGAGCTCCCGGCTCCGTGGGCGTGATGCGCACCCGCCAACGCCCCAGGCCCACGGGCCTCAGGCGCTCGGCACCCTGCTCCTGGGTCCGCACATAATCACGCGTGTAGAAGCCGGCGTGGAGGGCAGCCGCCTTGGGCTCTGGACCGCTCGGGGCCTGGACTTCGGCCGACACGGCCACCTGCGCCGGGTCGAAGGGATTCTCATACGGCGCCCACAGCAGCAGCTCGGCCTCATGGAACTGGCCGCAGGCCACATGCTGGCTGCCCGGCACCACGGCCGCGACGACGGGGCCCTCGGGCGGCTTGCCGAACGACAGCACGAAGCTCAGCGACCGCCAGCCCGGCGGGTCCCCGACGGCTCGGCGAGCGTAGAACTGCACCTCGAACCACGGATTGCCCCAGTGCCGCGCGTCCTGCACGATGATCTTGCCCGCGGGCCGGCGCAGGCATGAAACCGTCAAGCCATTACGCTGCACGCTGAACGCCGTCGAGTCCTGCTCGATGAGGCGCGGCTGAGCCGCCTTCTCGGCCGGCAGCGCGACGGGAGAGCCCGCGCCAACGGTGCAGGAGGCCCCGGCGAACGTGGCCAGCGGCAGGTCGAAGCAGGCCGCCACCTCTTCCGCATCGGCCAGGTCGGGCGCCGCGATGGCGTAATTCACCAGCACGCCGTTCGGGATGGGCGTGACCGACTGCCAGTACTCGACCTGGCGTTGCCCGGCGCGAAGCAGGCCGTGGAACGAGCGGCCCGCGGGGCCTTCGGCGGGCGGCGAGGCGAGACGCGCATTGGACTGGGTCTGGTAGCCCCCCTGCGCCCACAGGCGCAGGCTGCACTGCGACAGGAGGATGCCGCCATCGCGTTCCAGGTGCCAGACGCCCCGCTCGTCGAACTGCGCCCGGTGCGAGGCATCGAGCACCAGCGGCAGCGTGGCCGCGCCGCGCAGCGGAGGCGCCAGGGCCACGAGCACAGTTGCGGCCAGGAGGCGGAGGCGACTCATGCCCCCATTTCAACACGACGTCGCCGGCGATGCAAGTCGCTGTCGGCGGATTCTGCTGGAGCTTTCGGCTTGGCGCTTGCAGCTTGAGGCTTCCTCAGAACTTGATGATCCCCTTCTTCCTCAGCTCCAGCGCCTTCTCCAGCAACTCGATCATCTCCGGCGTGAACCGGCACCCGATGTCCCCCCCATCGCTCGCCTTCTTGCGGCAAGGACTCGTCGGCTTCAGACGGTAGTCCAGATTGTCCGGGTCGCGGAATTGGGGATCCGCGATGATGCAGTTCTTGCCCGGCTTGGTCTCGCCCACGTACGGCGGGCTACCCGAGAGAACACAGTGTTCGACAGAGGGCTGCAGATCTGGCACTGCTTGGACCTGTCCGATCACGGAGTCAATGGCCGTAGTCGGTTGCTTGCCGGAGTTCAGCTTGCCTGTCAGAACGCTGAGTCTCAACTTCATGCCGCCATCCCCACCCCCTCTCCCGATCATCAGGCAGTTCGTGGCGGTTAAGGGCGCATGGCTGGTGAAAACACCCCACTGCGGCCCCATCAAGACGCACGCCTCTGCCTGGGTCTCACGGAACGAGTAGACGGCCAAGCCGTTGAAGGCATAGGCAAGGCTGGAGCGCAAGCGGAGGTGTGCCGCTCCCACATGAATGGCCGCGTTCTCGTAGGCGTGGCCTTCGGGTGGGGCGCAATGGGTGATGATCATGCCCTCCATGCTCACGTCCGGAGCCTGAACCGACACAAGGTAGTTGTACCTCCTGTCCGGCATGCGTGACGATATGACCGGCCAGGACCCTTTCCTTCCCCTGAGAACCAACCCCTTTGCGGCGGGGGGTATAATCACCTTCTCGTAGTACGTGGCGCTGTCTTGTATCTCGATCAGACTATTCGCCGGCGCGGCATCAATGGCGGCTTGGATGGAGGTGAAG
Source organism: Planctomycetota bacterium (assembly GCA_035384565.1). Taxonomy (NCBI): domain Bacteria; kingdom Pseudomonadati; phylum Planctomycetota; species Planctomycetota bacterium. Next base: position 3,389 of record DAOOIT010000147.1, read on the forward strand.
TCGCCCTTGCCGTCCTGGCGGACGGTGCGCGGGTGCATGTCTTCGATGCGCGACAGGGCG
>DAOOIT010000148.1 GCA_035384565.1 Planctomycetota bacterium
GACTCGCTGAAGCCCTATATGCGGGCGTATATCTCGTGAAAAGGAAACACCGTTGGCGCGGAAACAAAGGGACAGGTTTTTGAAGTATTCGGACGCGTAGTACGGCGGGACGTCCCGGACCGCCGGCCGTGACCCTGAGGCGTGACGCCCGTCTGCCGGGCGTCCGGGACGTCCGCCCGTACCTGCCCCGCGGTCTAACATGAGCGGAGCCCGCAACCCAATCGGAATGTTGGAATATTGGAAGGTTGGAATGATGGGCGTTGAATCCCAGACCGTCGCATCGATCTTCCACCATTCCATTCCAGTATTCCACCATTCCCAAGCATCTTGCTCTTTGTTGCCGCTACCGTTGCCGTTGTTGGCTTGCAAGGCACAAAAAGCGGGTAGACGCCCGTTCGCCGGCCTGCTTATAATGTTGCCACCGGATCTATGTGTTGTCCCACAAGGAGCGCGTCCATGTCCTTGCAGCATCCGTCACCCGCGGGCGGCGTCGGCCGCCGTGATTTCCTGCGAGCCGCCTCCCTCTCCGCGGGCGCCTGCGCCGTGGGCGCCGCCGCGCCCGCACGCGCCGCGCCGGCCCGGCCGCCGAATGTCGTCTTCGTCTTCGCCGACGAATGGCGCGCCCACGACTTCGGCTTCGCCGGCAATGCCGACGTGCCGACGCCCCACTTCGACGCCATGGCCCGCGACAGCCTCTGCTGCTCCTCCATGATCTCGGGCTGCCCGGTCTGCACCCCCTACCGCGCCAGCCTGCTGACCGGCCAGTACTGGCTCACGCACGGCCTTTTTTACAACGACAAGCCCCTCGGCAACCGCGCCGTCTCGCTCGCCCAGGCCTTCAAGGCCGCCGGCTACGACACCGCCTACGTCGGTAAGTGGCACGTCGACGGCCACGGCCGCGACGCCTTCATCCCCCGCGAGCGCCGCCAGGGCTTCGACTACTGGAAGGCATGCGAGTGTACCCACGACTACAACCGCTCGCTGTACTATGCCGACACCCCCCAGCCGCTCTTCTGGGAGGGGTACGACGCCGTGGCCCAGACCCGCGACATGCTCGCCTACATCCGCGGGCACGACCGCGCCAAGCCCTTCCTCTTCGTGCTCTCGTGGGGGCCGCCCCACACCCCCCACCACACCGCGCCCGACGTCTATAAGAAGCGCATCGCCCCGGCCGCCGAGCTGACCGTCCGCCCCAACGTGCCAGAAGAGCGCCGCGACAAAGCCCGGCAGGCGCTCGCGGGCTACTACGCCCACATCGCCGCCCTCGACGACTGCATGGGCGAAATCCGGCGCACCTTGAAGGAGACCGGTCTGGAAGAGAACACGATCCTCGTCTTCACCACCGACCACGGCTATATGATCCACTCGCAAGGGCAGCTCCACAAACAGATGCCTTGGGAGGAATCGATCCGCGTGCCTTTCCTGCTCCAGTGGCCCGCCCTGCGCGGCACCGCCGGCCGCACCATCGGCATGCCCATCAACACCCCCGACATCATGCCCACCCTGCTCGGCCTGTCCGGCGCGCCGATCCCAAAGACCGTCGAGGGCCGCGACCTCTCGCCGGTCTTCCGCGGCGAGCGCGAAGAGTCCGACGATCCCGCGCTGATCATGTGCCCTGTGCCCTTTCACCAGTGGAACTTCGCCAGCGGCGGCCGCGAGTACCGCGGCGTGCGCACGCGCACCCACACCTACGTCCGCGACCTCAAAGGTCCCTGGCTGCTCTACGACAACGCGGCCGACCCCTACCAGCTCAACAACCTCGCCGGCAAGCCCGAGGCCGCCGAACTGCAGGCGCGCCTGGAGGCCGAACTGGTGCGCAAGCTGCGCGAGACCGGCGACGAGTTCCGCCCGGCCCAGTACTACATGGACCAGTGGCACTACACCTGGGACGGCAAGGACGCGCCCGCCTGACGGGGCCTCATGGCGCCGGGTTTGCGGGCCGCGCGCACGCCCCCAGATCCAGCGGGCTGGCCCGCTCCTTCTGCGTGCGGCTCGGAACCGTGTGCGTGTAGATCATCGTCGTCCGCACGTCGCTGTGCCCCAGCATCTCCTGAATCGTCCGGATGTCATAGTTGGCGAGCAGGAGGTGGCTGGCAAAGGTATGCCGGAACGTATGGGCCGTGACGCGCTTGGTGATCCGCGCCTGACCTGCGGCTTGGTGGATGGCCTTCTGGACATGGCTCTCGTGCAGGTGGTAGCGCAGGCGCGCACCGGTCTCCGGGACCAGCGTCAGGGTCTTGGCCGGAAAGAACCACTGCCAGATCCACTCGCGCGGCGCGTTGCGGTATTTCCTCTCGAGGGCGCCGGGCAAAAAGACCCCGCCGAAGCCATCGCGGAGGTCCCGCCTGTAGAGATTCCCGACTCGGGCCAAGTGCGCGCGCAGCTCAGGCACGAGCACCTTCGGCAGGGGCACCGTCCGGTCCTTCTTGCCTTTCCCGTCATGCACGGTCAGCATGCCGTCGTCGAAGTTGAAGCACTGGACCCGCAGGTTCAGGCACTCGAACAGCCGGAGCCCGCAGCCGTAGAGGAGCCCGATGACCAGCCCGTACGGATACGCGGCTTGGGCGACCACCGCCTCGACCTCCGCGGACGAGAGCACCACGGGGATATGGCGCTTGCGCCGCGCCCGGACGATTCCCTCGGCCGCGTCGAACTCTTTCTTGAACACATGTCGAAACAGGAACAGGAGCGCATTGAAGGCCTGGTTCTGAGTGGAGGCCACGACCCGCTCGTCCACGGCCAGGTGCGTCAGGAAGTCCTTCACGTCCTGCATAACGATACCGTCCGGCGGCTTACCGGCGAAACCGGCGAACTGGCGCACCCATCCCGCGTAGGCGTCGAAGGTCTTGGGGGAGTACTGCCGGACCTTCACCTCCTCCTTGATCCGTACGATCACCGCGTCCCACGGCGACGCTCCGGGCCAGGGGGCCTTCGGCTCGGCCACCCGGTCCGGGCGCGCCCCGCCTACGATGACCGCGGGTTTGGCGCCGGCCGGCGGTCGGGGCTGGGCGGGAGGGGCCGCCTGCGGCGTGAAGGCGGCGGGCGCGGCCGGGGGCGGGGCAGGAGGGGCGGCGCGCGGCTCGATGGCCGAGACTGCCGGAACAGCCGCGGCCCGCGGCGCGGCCAGTTCCAGGTAGAGCCTCACGCTCCGGGCGGCCTGGGCCTGCTGCTCGGCAGATTGGTTCTTTGAGGCCAGCTTCAGAAGGAACGCCTGCAGGCTGTCCCTGTCCAGGGTTTCGCGACGGTACTTGTCGCAGAAGTCGAGGTAATACCGGAGCCACTTCACGTAGTCCCAGACCTCTCCTGCCGCCACCCCGCGCCTGCGGGCCTCAGCAAGAAACGCGTCCCGGACAGTTTGATCCAACGGTTTCATGTCCACCCTCTCTCCGACTATCCTTACAAT
>DAOOIT010000149.1 GCA_035384565.1 Planctomycetota bacterium
CCAGCCCGCTGACGCCGGCAACGCAGCCCACGGGGATTCTTGGACAGGCTCCTAGTTTCTCCCAGGCGGCAACCCCCACTTCGGCGGCCCCGAGTTCCTCCCCTGCCGCCTGGCTGACCTGCGTTTCCTCGCCCGCGCGCTCGCGGAAGGCGAGGTGCGCCTGGTAACGAAGGGAGCCCATCATGCTGCGCCGTAACGTTCTCGCGCTGCTGCTCTTTGCCGCACCTGTCGCCGCCGAATCGCTCTGGCTCGAGGCCGAGCACCTCGACGGCATCCGTGGCTACTGCTGGCCCATGGGCAAGCCGAATATGAAGAAGACGGAGGGGCACTGGGCTCTCTCGGGGCCAGGATGGGCGGCGGAGTGGAATCAGGGCGGGGAAAGCGGCTTCCTCTCCATCGCGGCGGGAGCAGACGACGACAAGGCTGTGGCCACCAAAGCCATCGAAATCCCCGCCGCGGGCGACTACGCCGTGTGGGTGCGATACGGCGATTGGCGGGAGAAGACGGAACGCTTCCAGATTCAGATCGAGCAGGACGGCGCGGCGCCATGGCTCGGCAAGTACGGCGAGCAGCCCGTCATCGAAGAGGATAACGAGGCGAAGCTCTATTGGGGCTGGGCCTTCGCGTGGGACAACCGGCAGGCGACCCTCAAGAAAGGGCCCGCCAAGCTCAGTCTCTTAGCGACGACGAAGGACCCCGAGCCGCGGCAGATTGATGTCATCGTGCTGACGACCGACACCGCCTATCGCCCGCTCATCAAGGAGAGGCCGAAGAGCCACGCCTGGGACATTCTGGCGGGCTACCGCGCCAAGGGCATTCCGGCCGACCTGGTGCCCCTGGCCCGCCGCAAGCCCGATTTCGCGCTGCCCAAGGAGTGGCGCCTCCGCACCTTCCGCGACAAGGGCTTTCTCTACCTCTGGAACGTCAGCCACACCGACGCCGCGTCCACCTGGCTCGGCGACAAGCCCGACCGCGTGAAGTTCCCTTACAACATCAACGACAAGGAGACCCGCGACGAGTTCGAGAAGAAGTACGGCGGGAAGGATGAGGTGCCCATCTTCTCCGACCCCCGCATCGTGCCCACGTTCCACGGCGTCGGAGCCGGCGTCTTCGCTACGGACCCCAAGACGGGCGAGGTGAACCCCGCCGGCCAGAAGTTCGCGGCGTGGCTCGACGCGAACCCCGATCGCGCCTGGGCGATGATGATGAATTACCACCCGGGTGTGCCCGTGGGCGAGAAGGGCATCGAGGCATTCCAGAAGTACCGCGACCGCTTCGTCGGCTCCATCGCGGGCGAGAGCCTGGGCTACTTCTACCCCGACGCCAAGGAGATGCAAAAGGCCACCGAGGGGGCCAAGAGCCGCCGCCAACTGGTCGAAGCCTTTGTGCCTCTTACACTTGCGTCGAACGCCGAGAAGTACCGGAAGATATACGGGAGGGACCTGGACAAGAATCCCTACGCGGACGTGATCGCGTGCCTGTCGGTGGGCAACATCGTGTTCGCCCCGCTGTGCGCCGACTGGGGCGCGCGGGTGATCGGCTACGAGTCGTCGGCCTGCACCAGCTCGCTCCTGGGCATGCGGTGGGCGTTCATGCGGGGCGCCGCCCGCCAGCACGCCAACCTCACGGCCACCTACCGCTCGTGCAACTTCGGCGACTCCTCGACCATCTTCAGCAAGGGGAGCAGCTTCTCCTCGCCCCAGAACATCCTGGACAACTACTACTCGGTCTACTCGGGCGCGGGGATGACCTGGTACAAGTTCGACATCTGGTACCAGTACATGGCCGGCTCGTCCATGTTCTATCATGAGCAGGGCTTCGACGAGTGGTGGCGCCCCGGCGGCACCTCGGCCGCGGGCATCCAGGAGGTCCAGCTCTCCCCCAAGGGCAAGCTGGTAGACCGCTTCCTGCGCGTCACTGCCGCCGAGCCCGACCGGGGGACCCCGTTCACCCCCGTGGCGTTCCTGGTGGACTACGCGCACGGCTGGGAGCCCGCCCCGTTCTGGCCCAACTCGTTCAAGAACTGGCACGGCCACCAGGACCGCTTCCGCCCCGGCCTCCATGAGAAGATGCTCGAGGAGTACCTCTGGACAGCCTACTACCCGATCGGGCCCGAGAGCGAGAAGCCGATGACCGGCACCAACGAGGTCTATCTGCCGGGTGTCTTCGGCGATGTCTTCGACGTGATCTACGCCTACCCAGACGCCGCAAAGTGGCGTACCATAGACACTTACCCCGTCGTCATCGTGGCTGGCGAAATCGAGCTGACCGAGGCCGAAGGCAGCCGGCTGGCCAGGTACGTGGCCGATGGCGGCACCCTGCTGGTCGCCGATGCGCATCTGACCGGCCCGGGCGTGAAGGCGCTCGGCTTGCCCGGGACGGGCGATCTGGTCGAAGCTGAGGGCTATAAATGGTTAGAGGGACAAGAGATACAGCCGTCACAGCGGTTCAGGTGCCGCGGGATCGAGGCACCGGCTCTGCGGCGCGCGACCGAGTGGAGCCACAAGGTGCTCGCCGCCACGGGCGATGGCACGCCGTTCTGCGTCGCGCAGGACCGCGGGCGCGGGCGCCTGGTGTATCTATCGGTGCCGTATGGACTTGGCATCAACCGTGAGGCTCATCCAGTCGTCGCCCGCCTCATCGCCCATCTCACGCGGGGGCTGATGCCCGTGGAGGTCGAGGGCGAGGTCGAGTGGCTCGTCAGCCGGTCCGACACGGGGTGGCTCGTCACTCTGCTCAATCCGGCGGGCCAACTCAAGCCGCAGCAAGGCATTACGCCGACCGACTACCGCGAGAACCGGCCCGTGACCCTCCGGTGCCACGTGCCGGTGGCTTCGGCGCGCGACCGCCTGCTGCCGACCGAGAGGCTGGAGGTCAAGGATGGGGCTGTGCGCCTCGAGGTGTTGGCAGGCAGCGTGCGGATCATTGACCTGAGATAGGGTGTTTCAGTGCCCGACGGGCTTCTGTGACTCGTCGGTTTGTCCGGGAGGGCTCGCCTGGGAGCCTGTCCAAGAATCCGCGTGGGACTGCGACGCCCGCGATTCTGGCCG
>DAOOIT010000150.1 GCA_035384565.1 Planctomycetota bacterium
GGACGGTGATGAATTTGCCGAGGGTCTCGGTGGCCTTGGCCATTTCAGAGAACGGCGGCTTGCGGGCCTCGTCGGTGACGGGGCGGGTGTTGGGGTAAGCGGTCTTGAGCTTCTCGACGAGGGGCTTGAGGTCGAAGAGTTCCTTCTGCGCGAAGTGTTTGGCGGCCTCGGCGTAGAGCTTCTCGGCTTCGGATTCGGCGATGCCGGCCCTGGCGGCGGCGAGGGCGGCAGCGACGTCGTCCCTGTGGGCGGCGAGCCAAGCGGTCGAGGCATACTTTTCCTCAATCTCTTCGAGGGCCTTCAGGCCCTGTTGTGGGCGGGACGTCTCCGTCCCGCGGGAATCTTTGGGGTCGCGGGGCACAGAGGCCCCGCCCACAAGGGCCTGGGCGCTGGCGAAGGCGGCTGCGGCGAGGGGGTCGAGATAGCGGTCTATCGAGGCGCCCAGGGCCTTGGCCTTGTCGAAGAAGGCGTGAGCGGCCGCGGGATCGCGGGGCAGAGACGCCCCGCCCACAGTGTCGCGGGGTGTGGACACCCCGCCCACGGACTCGCGGGGCACGGAGGCCCCGCCCACAGAGAGGAGGAAGATGCCGGCGGCCAGGTGGTCGTCGGCGCTGTCGGAGTCCACGGTGAGGCCGAGGAGTTTCTCGACCGAGCGCGCCGTGAGGTCGGGCCATTCGTGGCTCTCGGTCTTGTCGCCGGGGAGTTGGGCGGTGATGCCCTTGTCGTCGGCCTTGACGAGGTCGGCGTTGATGCCGGGGATGAGCAACGAGCCTTTGCGGAGCTTGGGCGTGGCCGTGTTGATGCGCTCGATCATCTTGAGCTTGAGCTTGGCGAGACGGGACAACTCGTCGGCCCGAGTGGAGAGGCGGGAGGAGAACGGTGTCAGGTGTTCGGTGTTGGGGGTAGGGGGTAGGAGCTTGGAGAGGGCGTCGAGGGCGGCCGTGAAGTCCCAGCGGGCGACGAGGGCTTCGACGGGCTTGAGGGCCGCGGCATAAAGCTTCTCGGCCTCGTCGCGGGCCTTGCGCTCGGCCTCGAGGCGCTGGCGCTCCTCTTCCGCCTTCTTCTTGGCGTTCTCGTCTTCCTTGGCGGTTATGTTCTCTTTGGGCTTCGGTTCGTCCTTCTTCGGCTCCGGTGTGGGCGGCTCGGGCTTCGGAGGCGTGGCCTGCGGGTTGAGGACTGATGTGACTTTGGCCTGGAGGGCCTCGATGTCGGGCCGCTTCGCGGCGTAGAAGGCGGTCTTGCCGTATCTCGTGTGCAGGCGGTCGAGGTAGCGCTGGACCTCCTGCCAGTCGAGGCGGTCGGCCATGACCTGGGCATTGCGGAAGACGACCTCGGCGTTGGCCTCGTCGCGCGAGGGCTCGGAGGGAGGTGTTGGGGGCACAGGGGAGGAAGGTGTTGGGTGTTGGGTGATGGGGGTTGGGGGTGAAGAGATTTCGGATTTCGGATTGCGGACCGCGGATTGGGAAGGGGGGCCGGGACGAAGCACGAGGACGAGGATGACGACGAGGACGATTGCAGCGGCAGAGCCGCCGAGGAGGACGAGTTTCTTGCGGGCCTGGGCCTTGGCGGTACGACGCTCGTCGAGGGAGAGGTGGTGATGGTCGGCCGCGGTCGCGGTGCGCTCGGGGTCGCGGGGCGCGGAGGCCCCGCCCACGGGGATGCGGTGGAGGGCCTCGAGGAGGTCGTCGGCCGACTGGAAGCGGTCGCTGGCCTTCTTCTGGAGGAGGCGGTGGATGATGCCGCAAAGGGCCGCGGGGGCCTCGGGCGCAAGCTGCTTGAGCGGCGGCACGGCGTCCTGCGAGTGCTTGACGGCGAGCGTGAGGGCGCTGTCGCCGGTGAATGGCGGCCTGCCGGCGAGCAGGTGGTAGAAGGTCGCGCCGAGCGAATAGAGGTCGCTGCGCGCGTCGTAGCGCTCGCCACGCGCCGCCTCGGGCGGGAAGTAGAGCGGCGTGCCCATCAGCGCGCCCGTCTGCGTCACGCTCACATCCACGTCCAGGCGCTTGGCCAGGCCGAAGTCGGCGACCTTGACGTGGCCATGCACGGTGAGCATGAGGTTGGCCGGCTTGATGTCGCGGTGGACGATGCCCTTGGCGTGGGCCACGGCGAGGGCGGAGGCGACCTGCTTGAACAACTCGAGAACGCGGGGCAGAGACGCCCCGCCCACGGGCAGGGGCCCGTCGCGCCGGAGGACGTCGGCGAGGCTCTCGCCCTCGACGAACTCCATGGCGATGTACTGGAAGCCCTTGTCCTGGCCCACGTCGTAGATGGGGATGATGTGGGGGTGGGTGACGGCGGCGGCGTCGCGGGCCTCGCGTTGGAAGCGCTCGACGAACTTCGCGTCGCGGGCCAGCGCGCGGGGCAGCACCTTGATGGCCACGAAACGGTCGAGCGAGGCCTGGCGAGCCTTGTAGACGGCGCCCATGCCGCCCCGCCCGAGCAACTCGAGCAGCTCGAACTGGCCGAGCGTTTGGCCGACGAGCGGGTCCACCTTGTCGGTGAGCTTGACCTTGCCTGGGACGCTGAGAAGCACCTGGCAGCCGGGGCAGACAATCCTCTCGTCCACGGCGGACTCATACTGGAGGAGGCCGCCGCACTTCGGACACCTGGCGGGGTGCTTGGCCACGATGTTGCCCTCCCTGTGGCGGGTTCCGTGCCCTTGTCGCAGGGATTATAGGCAGTGGGGGCGGGGGAAGTCAAGTGTTAGAAACCAGGCTCATCAGGGTTTGGCGATCCCGACGCGGCCGCGATTGGGCAACGCGGGGCCGGTGCCGCGGCACCCGCGGTGGCCATCCCATAACCCTCTATGCCCCAATGCCTTA
>DAOOIT010000151.1 GCA_035384565.1 Planctomycetota bacterium
CCGCCGTCGTCGCGACCCCCGCCTCGGGCTCCACCTTCCCCCTGGGCACCACGAAAGTGACCGTGCGCGCCACCGACGCCTCGGGCAACTGGGTCGAGTCGTTCTTCGACATCGTCGTCGTGGACACCACGCCGCCCACTCTCACTCCTCCCCCCGACAAGACCGTCGAGCAAACCAGCCCGGCGGGAACGCCGGTGGACATTGGCGCAGCCACAGTGTCGGACATCTGCGATATCGCCGCTGCGGCGACCAATGACGCCCCCGCCCTCTTCCCAGTCGGCCTGACCACTGTGACGTGGCAGGCAACAGACGCCTCGGGGAACCGCGCAACGGCCGTGCAGCGCATCCATGTGATGGACACGACGCCCCCCGTGGTGACGGTGGTCTCTCCCAACGGCGGCGAGCAGATTCGAGGCGGGAGCGCCAGCGAAATCCGATGGGTCACCACTGATCTCAACAAGGATACGGTAACTATCGAGTGGACAACCGATGATGGCGCATGGGCAGTCATCGCCACGGGCGTCCCGGACACGGGCGCGTACCCGTGGGATCCCGTGCCGGGGATCGACTCTGGTTCGTGCAGGATCCGCGTCACGGCGCGGGACACGGGCGGCTTGACCGGCTCGGACGTGTCCGATGCGGACTTCACCGTTGACAGCACGCCACCCGAGGTGGCCGTAGCCTCGGTCAAGCAGGGCGGTATCGAGCTGCTCGCCGGCCTGGCCGCGGGGCGCGGCACAGTCGCCATCCAGGTGACCGCCTCGGATGCACTGACCGGCATCGGCGCTCCTCCTGCGGTCACGCTCACGTTCGCCGACGCCTCCACCGCCGCCGCCAGCTATGTCGGCGAGGCGCCCGCGGGGACCTTCAACTACGCCTACACGCTCACTGGGGCCACGCCCAACGGCGTCTGCCTGGTGGATGCACACGCAGCGGACGGCGTGGGGAACGCCGGCGCCGCGGTGCCGAAGCAATTCCTGGTGAACGTGACGGTGCTGACGGCCGTGGTGCAACTCGAGGGCTACAAGGGCAGTCCGGGCGCCCTTCTCCCCCTGCGATTCGTCTTCACGAACGACGCGGGCACTGCGCTGGGCACGTGCGACGTGCCCGTGGCCTTCACGAACGGGCGAGACACGGAGAGCGTGGCCATCGAATTCGTGCCCGCCGGCGCCACGCGGGTGAGTTGCAAGGAGATCCGACACTTCCTGCGTCGCCGCGTGGCCATCGCCGGCACCGGCAGCGACCTCACGGCGGCTTTCACCGGGACCGCCATGCTGCTCGGCGGCGACTACAACAACGACAATCTAGTCGAAGCCACCGACTTCTCCCAATTCCTGCGCGACTTCAGCAGGACCGACAGGCCGGAATCCGACATCAACGGCGATGGAGTGGTTGACATCCTGGAGTTCGGCTATATCAGGAACCACTACTTCACGAGCGGAGACCCGCAGTAGCTCGCCAGAGGGCCGGCCGCTTCATCGTCCGTCGGCGGCGATTGCTCATCGAGGGCTGCGATGCATGACGCTCGGAGTGGGGTGGGGCGCCTGGGCTCATTGGCACCTGGGTTTCAATGACCCGAGCACCGCGGGCTGGGCGATTTTCACAGGTTACTTCGTGGCTTCGGCGTTGTGCCTCATGGCGGCCCGGCGGTCGAGGCAGCCTGACAGGCCCCGCAGCGAGCGTCGGGCACGGCTATTCTGGCGGACTGTCGCCGTCCTCCTCGCCGTACTGGGCGCCAACAAGCAGCTCGACCTTCAGACGCTGCTCACAGACATCGGCCGTGAGGCGGCGCGGTCGGGGGGCTGGTACGCCCAGCACAGGACAGTGCAGGCATTCTTCGTCGCTGGCCTGTGCGTTCTGGGCATCGCCCTCCTGGTGGCCACGGGCCTCCTGATGCGCCGCAGCCTGATGCCCATCTGGGTGGCCATGGCGGGGATCACAGTGCTTGGTTGTTTCGTTCTGGTCAGGGCAGCCTCTTTCCACCACGTTGACAAGACGCTGGGCATGAACCTCGCAGGTCTGAGGCTATGCTGGCTCATCGAGGCGGTCGGGATAGCCCTCACCGCGGTGTCGGCCGCCTCTGCCTTGAGGCACCCGAGCGCACCTGCGGCGCACGGCTAGCCACGTTCCGGCGCCGGTTCATCGCGCGCCAAGGGCTCGCGGCATCCGTGTCGCGCCCGGGCCCGATGACAGCTTCGGAGCCGGTTCCAGGGCCAAGCCGGGATGCTCTCTTTGGGCCGCCCGGACCTCTTCCTTGATTCGCTGGATGTGCCCGCGGCCCATGCCCTTGACCTCACACCCCAACTCGAAGTAGCGGCGGATTCGGCGATCGTCGAGCATGCCAAAGCAGTCAACCACCGCCAACGGTCCGCCTGCCCACGCGACAACCTCGTCGGGGTCCAGCTCGAGATAGGGCCGGTGCCGAACCGCGAGCACGACCGCCTCTGCGTCGGCCAGAGAGGCACGGAGGTCCTTCTGCACGCGGATCTTGCTCAGGTCGTCCTGGTTGCGGAAGAAGCGTCTCAGCGATCTTCCCGTGGCGGGGTAGCTCTCCTAGTTCTCCAGCTCGTGCCAGTGGTCTACGTAGGGGTCGTGCACACGCATC
>DAOOIT010000152.1 GCA_035384565.1 Planctomycetota bacterium
CCGTCCCACGCTCTCCGGCGACTGCCACGTCAGGCGCGCCAAACCCTGATGAGCCCGAAATGGGATAGCCCAGGGCAACGCCCTGGGAACCAGACCGCCCCGTGGCAGCCCTGAAAGGGCGGAATCGAGAGCTTCTATCTCGCCCCTTCAGGGCCGGACCCGTGAATCCCACTGAACCCAGGGCGTTGCCCTGGGCTATCCCATGCGAGCCCTTCAGGCTCCAGAGAAAACCACCCTGCCTACAATTCCGGCCCACACCCTTCTGCAATGGACGGGGACGCAATCTACTTCAGGCCTGTGCGGCGGCGGAGCCACTCGGGCGATTCGCCGACAGGCTGATAGCTGGGGCAGCGGGGATTCGTGGGGTAGACGCGCTTCACGAACTCGGCAACGGGCCGGCCCTCGAGCAGCAGGAGGTCGGGCAGCGGCGTGCCCGCGACGGCCGCGGCCGCGCACAGGCCGGCCGCGAAGCCGTCACACTCCTCCTCAAGGCTCGCCGCGGCGCTGCCGCCGCGGGCGGCGTGCACGGCCTCGTGGAAGACCCCTTCGGCCATGATCTCGTCGTCGCGCAGCGTCAGCCGGCCCCCGATCACCATCGCCTTGACGTAGAGGGCCTCGAAGCCGAGGAACTCGCGGCGGTAGAGCGCCTGAGGCCCGATGTCGGCGGCGAAGATCAGGCGACCGCGGGCGATGAAGCGGGTGATTGTGTCGGAGAGAATCCGCCCGCGCCGCGACTGGCCGAAGCCGGTGCCGGCCACTTTCGCGAGGATCGCCTGCACTTGGCGGATGCCCTGCTGCTGCACGTCGGGCGGCGCGGGGGCGGGCCGCCGCGAGCGCCGGTACATGTGGGCGGCCGCCATGCAGGCGACGCCGACAGCCAGGATGACGGCGAGACGGACTGGGGAGGTCCGGCGTCTGGCCACGCCCGTCCCCTGTCTGGGCGCAACGTGAAAGCTCTTGAGGAGGGGCCTGGGGAGGAACTTCTTTCCGGGAAGTTCCTCCCCAACCATTCTCTTACTTGTACTTTGCCTTCAGGCTTGTGCCTTTCTTGGCGCTCTGGCAGGCGAGGTCGAGGATGTGGATGGGCCGCCGCGCCCACTCGGGCGTGATGACGAGCGGCGTGCCCTTCACCAGGTGGTCGGCCACGTTCTGGTAGAGCTTCCAGCCCTCGCTCTCGGGGTTCTTGTACTTCTTGATCACCGTGGTGCCGTTCTCGTGGGTCGTCACCTCGCAGGTCTGCCAGTCCATCACCAGCGAGCCGAGGGTGCCCGTGGCCTCGAGCCAGCCGCGCTTGGGGTTGGAGTCGATGCTCGAGATCGTCAGCGTCACCCACGCGCCGCTGGTGAAGCGGGCGATGGCGAAGCCCTCGTCCTCGTTCGTGTCCTGCTTCCAGGCCGTCTTATCGGCCCAGAAGCCCTTGTGGGCGAAGCCGGTGACCTCGGCCAGTTCGGCGCCCTGGAGGATCTGGAGCGAGTATTCGAGCAGGTGGACGCCCCAGTCGTACAGGATGCCGCCCGAGATGCTCTTGGAGGTGCGCCACCAGTCGCCGGGCTTGCCGTAGCCGCCCATGTGGGCCTCGACGCGGAACACCTCGCCGATGACGCCGCTGCGGACGAGCTTCACCGCGTTCAGGATGCAGCCGTCCCAGTGGCGGTTGTGGTAGGTCGAGAGCACGCACCGGTTCTTCTTCGCCGCGGCGATCATCGCATCGCATTCGGCCGTGGTGATGGCGAAGGGCTTCTCGCACACCACGTGGCGGCCGGCGTTCAGGCACTGGATGGCCAGCTTGGCGTGCGTGTTGTGCGGCGTGATGATGGCGAGGACGTTGACATCCGACTTCTTGAGCATCGTGGCGACCGAGGTGTAGGTCTCGATGCCTGGGAACTCCTGCTCGGCCACCTTGAGGCGTTCGGGGTTCAGCTCGGCCACGGCCGTGGGCACCATGCCCGCGCGCTTCATCTCGTTGAGGTGGGCGCGGCCCATGTTGAATGCCCCGCCATAGCCGATGACCCCGCACTTGATCTCCTCTGGCTTCGCGAACCGCTTCACTCGATTAACTCCTTACTGGGGGATGAGGTCCCGCGCGCAATGCGCCACGCGGCTTATTCTAAGCGGGAGAGGCTTCCGGCGCAAGCAGTGAAGAAGGGACCTAAGCTCGACTTTCGCCAAAATGGAAGACGCCGAGAGCCCACGTGGTATGATGT
>DAOOIT010000153.1 GCA_035384565.1 Planctomycetota bacterium
GGATAGGTCTCGACCGTGACGTCGCCGGAGAGGATGCCCTCTGAACCGGCCGTCCCCGCGTGCCTGGCCCTGCGCTCGTCATCGCGCTTGAAGAACTCGTAGCCGCAGTCCGGGCAGACCGAGTAGCCGGACGAGATGAGCGAGCGGCACTGCGGGCACTCCTTCGCCGGGGCCGGGCCGGAAGACTTGCCGCTGTCGATGCGGATGGCGTCCACCGGCCCATGGCGCAGGACGTTGCCGCCGAAGTCGAGGACGAGGCAGTCCTTCTTGCCCTCGCAGAGCCGGAAGCCCCTCCCGACCATCTGGTAATAGAGCCCTGGCGACATCGTGGGCCGGAGCATCGCGACGCAGTCGATGTTCGGCGCGTCGAAGCCGGTCGTCAGGACATTGACGTTCACGAGGTACTTGAGCCGCCCGGCCCGAAACTCCCGCAGCGTCGCGTCGCGCTGGAAGTCGAGCGTCTCGCCGAAGACAGCCTCCACGTTCGCCCCCATCCGGCGAAGCGTCTCGGTCACGTGGGTGCCGTGCTTGACGCCGCTGGTGAAGATGAGGCACGCCTTGCGGTCGCGGGTGTAGTCGAGGATCTCCCGGCAGGCCGACTCCACCAGGACGTCGGTATCCATGAGCGTCTCGACTTCGCTGGCGATGTACTCGCCCGCCCGGACGTGGAGCTCGCTCGTGTCGGCCTTCTCGCGGCCCGCCTTGCTGACGAGCGGGCATAGATAGCCCTGGACGATGAGTTCGCGGACGCCTACACGATAGCAGACCGCGTTGAGGATGTTCTCCGGCGCGCAGATGGGGCCGCTGGTCATGCGGAACGGCGTCGCAGTCAGGCCGATGATCCGCAGGGCGGGATTCGTCTCCTTCAGCCCTGCGATGAGCGTCCGGTACATGCCGTCGCCGTCCGGCGGGATGCAGTGGGCCTCGTCGATGATGACCAGGTCGAAGCGACCGAGTTCCGCCGCCCGCCTGTAGACCGACTGCACGCCCGCGACGATGACGGGATGCTCGGTGTCCCGGCTGCCCAGGCCCGCGGAGTAGACGCCCACTTGGTGCCACATCTCCGGCGCGACCAGGTGGAGTTTCTCCACGGCCTGTTCGAGCAACTCCTTGACGTGGGCGACGATGAGCACGCGTCCCCGCCAGCGACCGACGGCGTCCTTGCAGACGGTCGCCATGACGGGGGTCTTCCCGCCCGCCGTGGGGATCACCACGCACGGGTTGTCGTCGTGCCGTCGCAGGTGCTCATAGAGCGCCTCGACGGCCTCCTGCTGATAGGGACGCAGTTGCATCATGAGATTTCCACCAGGACGGCGTATTCGCCGGGTCTTCCGTTGCGCTGTGCATAGAGCCACCTCAACCGCGCATCGCCGTCGTCCATGCCCAGGGCGTCCGCCACGCCGTCGCGGACGTGCTTGAGCGCGGCGGCGAGGTTGTCCGAATCGAGCCGGCGCGGCCCGATGCGCGTCAGCCGCACGATGATCTTCCGCCCACCCGTGCCCGGCGGCAGCGGGGCGAGGGCCGCCCGGACGAGAAGCCGGGCGGCCTCGCGTGCCTCGCGCGCCCTGCGGGCGCGCCGCGCCCAGTGGCCGCGAAGGTTCGGCTCGGACCACGTGCGGATGGGAAGCAGCACCTCCGTCATCCGCGCCTCCACGGAAAATCTCCTCGCATTGGTTCGCTTTGCGCTGCCCTGCCACGCATTGCGCCGCCGCGACGCGCCTTGCCCCGCCAGCCCGCGCTGTGCTGGGTTATTCTTCCTTCCATGCGGTCACCACGAACTTTCCGAACGGGCCCTTGCACGCGGGCCGGAAATCGCCCAATCCGATGCGCTTGCCTGCGGCGTCGACGATGTCGCGCACCAGCACGGCGCTGATCATCTCGGTGTCGATGTTGACCGTGAAAGAGAGCCGCCAGTCGTGGAAGCACGGCCGGTGGCAGAGAATCCGCCCTCCCGTCGACGGAATGCGGACGGCGCGCGTGTCCACCGTCCACGGTTCCTTGTGCTCGATGGGAATCTCCAATCCTTCGATCTCCACGCATGCGGGGATCATCGAGGACTTCTGCGTGGTGATCTTGGACTTGCCCGCCTTGAAGAACTGCCCCGCGTCGA
>DAOOIT010000154.1 GCA_035384565.1 Planctomycetota bacterium
GCAGCGCGCGCTCGTCAAACGTTTCGGACACCGCAGCTCGCGATTTTTTCCGCATCCATAACTCCTTGCGGCGGAAGGACATGCGGATACTCGGGCAAAATTGCCTTGACTTTGGGATATACGTGGCGTATACTGAGGGAGAAAGGAGAGGACAATGAGCGGCGCGGAAGCGCGGAAACTGAGAGAGGCACGCGGACTGAGCCAGGCGCAACTGGCCGGCCTCCTCGGCGTTGCTCCCAATACGGTCGCGCGGCGGGAGAGGGGCGAGCTCCCGATCTCGCGCGAGTCAGAGATCGCAATCCGATTCGCCTGCGGGAACTATGTGCCTGGCCGGGGCATCGTGCCGGCCGCCGCCGCCGAGGGCGGACACTCTCGGACGGCTGCCGCGAGCCGAGACCGCGGCCGGAGCCACTGAGATGGCCATCACATTCGAGGTATACGAGTCTGAGTATGAGTCTCTGGACAACTGGGCGGGGCCGCGGGAGCTGTTCCCGACCATCGAGGTCGACCAGGCCTCCCAGCGCGTGACCATCACCTACTGGAGCATCCGCAACGGCCGCCGCGGGCAGTGGGGCTGCACCCACGAGAGCTACGAGGAGCTGTCGGCCGATGGGCAGGTGCTCCGGATCACCGGCCTCACGGGGCTGCGGAACGACCGCAGGCACACCGGCGGCCGCCAGCGCTTCTGCTTCATCGTGTTCGTTGGCGATAGCGGCCACATCTACACGCATCGCTCCGTGGCATCGAAGGGCTGGATGACCAGCCCGGTCGACCGGCTCCTGAGCCGCATTCGGCGGCTCGGCCTGGGCGCGAGCGACGCGGGCTGCATCCAGCAGGGGGATTTCCTGCTCAGGCCAGCGAATGGGCAGGCTCAGCCTGCCGAGGTGTTCGCGCACGAGTGGCAGGGCGCCGGCCACCACCGTTTCTCCCAGCCCGTCCTGTCCGCGTACGTCCAGGGCGTCGGGCGGATGATCCTGGTCCGCGAGGGTGAGGACGTGCGGATCGTCCACGAGGCTGTCGACGGCATCCAGCACCCGACCGTCACCGTGCCCGCCGGCCAGTGGATCGTTGGCACGACCAGCCCGAGCCTCTACCACCCCAGCCGACGCGACTAACCCGCGGGCGACATCTCCCCTATCACGGAGGCCTGAGCAATGCGATACGATCCCCAAACCGTCTACGCGGCTGCGCGAGCCTGGTATCTCGCGCAGCCCGGCCTGCCGCCGCACGTGGCGGCGAGCGCCGGGCATCCGCACCAGCTCTACCTCGCCATCTATGTCCGGGGTGACGAGGAGGGCCACTACCACCTGGCCGGCCCGCGGCTCTACCGCGTCCTCGAGGGCGAGGACGGCCAGCGGAATTGCTCCCAGGACGCGCTCCGAGAGGCGGCAGGTAGCCTCGGCCACGTGATTCTGCGGCACCGAGCGAGCCGCGACGAGCGGTTCTGGCCGACCTGGCGGGCATTCGCCGAGGAGGTCGGCCTGGCGAGCCTGTAGGCTCATAGCATCATCACTCCCGTGCGGCCTGGGCGCCGAGGGGCGCCCCGGCCGCCTGCATGTGGGGGCAGCATGGCGGCCGCTCGGATGCAACACCAGCCACTTGCCCTTCGGCGGGTTGAACTGCTCCCCCTCGAGCTTCCCCTCGGCCAGCCAGTTCCGCACCGTCCGATCCGTCACGCCCAGCGACTTCGCCACCGATGCCACGGTCAGCTTCCCTCGCGGCACGCACCCGCACACGGGACACCGCCCCAACCGAATCGGCATCATCCGGTTCACCTCCAGAAGAAGACCACCGCGTTCGCCGCCGCGAACAGGCAGGCGACGATCGCGTGTTTCGGCTCACGGGCCAGCGCGTCCAGCACCGCTCCGCCCACCAGCCCGCCGCACACCATCCCGTAGAACACCAGTCGCAACGCCATCATGGCTTGCTCCCCATGTTGCTCATCCTTTCGCGTCCTTTCGCATGTTTCGCGGTCACACGCTCGGCCCGCGGCCGAGCAAGCGGTTGGCCACGGTGCGCAGCCGCGCCGCCGTGTCAATCACCTGGTAGCCGGCCAGACGCCCGAGCGCCTCATTGAGGTCGTGCAGGCTCTCGCCGCCGGCGCAGTA
>DAOOIT010000155.1 GCA_035384565.1 Planctomycetota bacterium
TAATTCGCAACTGCGCATAAGCGCGGTTATGCGAAGCTTCGCATAACCGCGCCTTCAATGGATACCTTCACAGTGGACGCACAAAAGGCTATTGCCAATTCTGCCTCGCCCTGGCCGCGAAGGCGATCAACTCGCGTGGTGCCTCCAGCAAGCGGAGAAGGGCAAACGGCACGAGCGATAAGTACGACTTCCGGGTGTTCCTCCTGCACCTCGGGCTAATCGGCGACGAGTTCAAGACGTGTCGGAAGCACCTGCTTGCGAACCTCGCGGGCAGCGCGGCCTGGAAGAACGGCCGGCCGGCTCCGCGGCTCACGCCCACAACCCCCGACACAGCACCCAGCAGCCAAGCAGAAGAACACCCCGCACACCCAGCAGAAGGAGAACAGCCGTGCTGAGACTCACGCTGCGCGATGGCGAGGCATTCGAGGGCGAGACTGCCCTGGACCTCGTCCGTGCGATGAAGGGCGCCTCGATGTTCAGCGACGCGAAGGACGTGTTCCACTACATCGCAATCGCCCAGGACCGGCTCAGGGAGGTCGACGGCATCGCTCTTGCCGTGGCCGGTGAGAAGCTCGACGACCGGTGCGAGTCCTTCATCCGCGAGCTTGACCGCCTGGGCCTGGCGAAGCTCCACCGCCTCTCTGGGGCCGACCTCGACCAGGTGGAGTACATGGTCCGCGAGACGGCGAGGTTGCTCAACGCCGACGACTTGCCCGGCGCGTGGGAGTTCCTGCGCCCCAAGCTGCGCCTCACGCCAGACGAACTCGCGGAGCTGGACCGCCGTCTGGGACTCGATGCGAAGGAGGAGTAGTGAGATGTCGAAGGTGAAAGTGCCCAAAGCCGTGCTCGATGGCCTCGATGCCGTGCGCCGCTCCGGCTTGACGAACATGCTCGACCACCGTGTGGTTGCCCAGCTTGCAGAGGAGTTCGGCTTCGAGGAGGCGGCGCGGTGGGTCAAGGCTCAGCGCGCGCAATTCGCGGCCGGCATCTTCCAAGGCTTCGAGGCAGAGGAGGAGAAGTAGCATGTGCGGACTCACAGGTGTCATCCTCGGCCGCAAGCGCCGGAAACGCGACGAGTTGGTCACCATCCGGACTCTGTTCACCGGCCTGCTCCTGCTCAACCAGAAGCGAGGGCACCATGCGACGGGCATCGCCGTCCTCCGCAAGGACGGGTCCGCCGCCGTGCTCAAGCGCCCCATCGCTGCCTGCAGCCTGATCCAGGCCGAGAACTACTGGCACACCCTCCAGCTTGACAACGCGGTGACCGTTATCCTCGGCCACACGCGCTACAAGACGCAAGGCAGCGAGAGGAACAACGCCAACAACCACCCAATCCTCGTCGGCAACCGCGTGGCGGGGACCCACCAGGGTCACATCCGCAACGCTGACGCTCTCTTCCACGAGCTTGAGCTGCCCCGGGCCGCCGAAGTCGACTCCGAAGTGCTTTTCCGCATGGTGGAGCGAGCAAAGGACGACGAGGAACTCAAGACGCTCATCGCCCGATGCGAGGGCACCATCTCCGCTGCGTGGGTTCGGCGGGATGAGCCGGGCAGGGTCCGCCTCCTCAAAGGCGACATGCCCCTCGATGCGGCCTACGCGCGGCGCCTCGATGCCGTCTTCTACGCCAGCGAGGCCTGGATGCTCCCCTCCGTCCTCGCCCGCGAGCCGCACCGGATGCTCGACCTCGACCCATTCACCCTCTCGACCTTCGACGTCAGCAGCCTTCTCGACTTCACCCAGCAGGATGTGTTCTTCCTCTCCCCGATGCGATGGACCCTCTCACGAGATGAAGAATCCTGACGAGATTGTTCTTGACTTCCTGCTGCCCCGAAGCCCCTATGTTCACAACACACGTGGCCGAGCGGCCGCCGACGTGGCGGCCCGCCACAACCCAGCAGGGCACCCTCTTGAAAGGAGGACATGATGCCCGGCCAGTTGACCCTGAAGGATGCCGCACCGCAGTACCTCGAGCACCTGCGGGCGGCCGGGAAGAACGTGCACACCGTGAGGACGTATGGGAAGGCCCTCGAGGCCATCGCCGGCTTCTTCGGC
>DAOOIT010000156.1 GCA_035384565.1 Planctomycetota bacterium
AGCTGGTGACGAAGGTCGCCGTCAGCGGCGAGACCCTCCGCCAGCTTCGGGATGAGCTGGTGTAGAGGGGCATTTTCCGCATCCTCCGCGAGCCGCCAGAGGCCCCCCTGAACCGCGTGGACACCGAAGCGATGGACAGTGACGGACAATGCACGGCCAGGAGCAAGCGAACCGGCGAACGGTGCAAGCGTGCCCCCACGCCGGGCAAGCGGGTCTGTTACTACCACGGCGGCGCGTCCACCGGGCCAAAGACGAAGGAAGGCAAAGCTCGCTCGTCCCTGAACAACCTCCAGCACGGCATCTTCGCAAGGCGCATCCTCGACGCCGAGGAGCAGGAGCGGTTCGACGCGGTGGTCGAGCGGGTGCAGAAGGACTTCGCCCTCAACCGTTCGTCCGACGTGATCGCGGTCGAGGCGATGGGGCTGGCCTTCGTCCGCTACGGCCGTGCGATGAAGGAGGGGAACGCCGACGCGGCGGAGAAGCTCGACCGCATCGTCCGGGCGCATCTGAAGGACCTGAAGGCCACGAAGGTTGCCCGCGAGGGCGGAGCGCCGACGCTGAAGACCACGCCGGCCGAGTGGGCGACGCAGTTGCTGGAGGACGTCAAGGCGGCGGACAAGGCGGCCCGCAAGGGCGGGAAGCGGGCCACGCCCGGCGACCAGGAGGCGGCCGATGCCGACGGAACGCAAGAAGAACCGCAGATTTGATACGAGCCGCCCCGGAACGGCCTCGCGCAGGTCCGCGGGGTGTCTGGACTTACGCCGAGGCCCCGGCGGGCACCATCGCCGGAACGTCGCATTTCATCACAAATGCGACATTCCCCTCGCCGCCCTACAGGGCCTCCCTCTGCTGGCCCTGTGCTGGGCGGTGGACGTGGCCGCCGGCGGCACGCAGGGGAACGGCCCGGGGGATCTGCCGGCGGCAGCCGTTGCACACGTCGGCCCAGGGGCCGCCCGTCCGCGGGCGCTGGCGGCCTGGGTCGCGCGGGCGCAGAGGGTCGGCCCCTGGGCCGCCGTGGGCCGCCCCTGGGCGACGAAGGGCAGCGACGACGCGCCCACCCTCGGTGCGCTGTGCGGGCCTGTGCCCTGCGTGACCGCGGCCTCCCGGTGTTCGTGCTCGCCGGATGCCAAGCTGCCGGTGCGCGGGCAGGTTGGGCCTCGGGGCGTGGCGGGATCGCGGCCCCTGGCCGCGGTCGAGCCGGCCTTCGATGCCCTGGCCGCGCAGACGCCGGACGACGCGACGTGGGCCGCCGTGGGCCGCCCCGTGGCCGCGCGGGGCCGCGACGCTCGGCGGGACTTTGACGCCCGTGTTGAGGCTCGGAACGGGCGGTTGGGGGCCTTCGAGGCGGGATCGGCGAGTAGTCCTGGGAAAACAGGGCAAGTAGTCGCTTTTGGGGGGGATCAAGTAGTCATGAGCCGTGGTCAAGTAGTCAGATGGGCATGCATCCGAGACTACTTGCCCGGAGGCGGCCCGGCGGGCGTGGAAGGGTTTTTTTACGGAAGTTTCCATCCCCACGTTCGGCCTTTCGCCGGGCGGCCGGCCCTGCCGGGGTGTTCTTCTTCGGGCCTCGTGTCGAAGGTATGTGGGAAGGTGTCGAGGGGGCCGCTCGCGGCGGCGGGTCGCCAGGTCCGCGGGGGGGACGGACTTACGCCGTTCCTGGCGTGGGGGCGCCGGTCTGTGGCTGTGCTGTGCTTCTCCAAGGTCAGCTCTCTGTGTGGGCGCCCTATGCACTTCCAGCTCCCGCCCTTCATCCTTCCTCCGCCCGAAGAGGCACCGCCCCGGACGGTCGAGCCAGGGGCGGTGCGAGGGGAGCCGGCATCAGAGGGCTTCGAGGGCCTCCGCCACGGCTTCACTCGGCTGATGGGTGTAGCGCACGGTCGTCGCGATGTTGCGGTGCCGCAGGGCCT
>DAOOIT010000157.1 GCA_035384565.1 Planctomycetota bacterium
CTGATCGAGATCGACTTCACGCCCGCAGGCAACTTCTCCGAGGCGCTGTTCGACTGGATGTTCTCCGGCGTCTTCTCCCTCTGGCCCGGCGAGTCGATCTTCCCCCCCGCCGACTCCCCCGTCTACGTCCACACGCTGACCGGCCGCATCCTCGGCGTGGCCAACGCCCGCGTCACCCAGTTCCCCGCCGTCCGCTTCGGCGCGGGCGGGCCGCGCTTCGAGGGCGCCGCCAAGATCACCGGCATCATCGGCAAGAACACCCCCCGCACCGCCGCGGGCGCGCTCTTCACCCCGCCCGCCGACGAAGCCTTCACGGCCGTCCCGCTCGGCACCGAATGGGTCCACCTCCCCTGCAGGGCGTCGTGGGGCCTCGCCGCCCCGCTCGACCTCGTCAGCGACGACAAAGGCTGGACGCTCCGCGCCGCGCACACCGTCAGCCCGCGCACCAACCCCGACACCGGCACCTACGACTTCCGCGTCGAGACCTCCGCCGTCGAGGTCACCGGCCGCCCCATCAGCATCGGCGACGAGGATTTGATCAGCGCCGCCCTCGCCGGGTCATCGCGCGCCATCGGGCAGTCCAGCCCCTCCGGCACGCTCACCCTGGCCGAAGACAGCCCCGGCCTCACCGCCAAGCTCTACGGCGCCCGGCTCGTCTCCAAGCCCGCCGTGTTCGGCGAGAACGAGCCCCGCTCCGGCGAACTCACCTGGCGCGCCTTCCGCACGCCCGTCACGGTCGGCGAAGCCACCGCCACCAAACTCGCAGACGTGGACATCACCCCTGCAGGAACCTGATCCCTCGGGCACCGATTCACACCAACGCACTAATGCACTAACGCACTAATGAACTAATGACGATCACCCACAGACACAGCTCCGGCGACACGGTCATCTGCCACGGCCTCGGCCACCCCGGCGAGCCCGGCTACTACACCGGCCCGCTCGGCGACTCCGACGACACCGACACCGAGTGGTCCGTCGACCCGCTGCGCCCCATCGGCGCGGACACCGCCAAGCCCCTCGACCGCGGCAACGGCCTGCACACCTGGGCGCTCTGGGTCGAGCGCCGCTTCATGACCGACCTGGAGGCCAAGGCCCACGCCCGCGCCATGCCGGGGCTGCTGCCGCGCGGCCCCGCCGCCGTCGAGGTCACCGGGGAAGAAGACGGCTACAAAACAGTCTACCCGGACACCGTGCTGCAGAAGCTCGCCACCCGCCGCAACGGCTGCTCGCTCGACATCGTGTTCCACTTCGTCAGCGGCGTCCCCGTCCGCGAAGCCGCCGAACCGCCAACCCCATAGGAGCCAACCATGCGCATCACACCACCGCTCGCCGCCTACTGCCTGCTGCTGACCTCCGCCTGCGCGCTCACAGACCCGTGGGGCGTCAACGTGCAGCAGCACACCGCCGTGCAGCGCACATACAAGCAGGGCGAATCGTGGACCATGCAGGTCACGCTGCGCCACGGCCTCAGGCCGCTCGACCTCACCGGCGCCACCGCCATATTCTACTGGCACACCAACGCCGCGCAGAACGTCTGGTGGGATCGCCCCGCCGAGATCACCGCGCCCAAGGCCGGCCTCGTCACCGCGCAGTGGACGCCCGCGATGGACACCGGCGCGGCCTCGTACCCGTACTGGATCGGCATCTGGGCCTCCGGCAGCACCTCCCCGCTCTGGCGCGTCACCGGCACCATCCGCATGCTGCCCTCGCCCGGCTTCACGCCAAACACCCTGCCGCTGCCCGCGCGCTCCATCGACTTCTCAGAGATCAGCTTCACCAACGCCCCGTGGGCCAC
>DAOOIT010000158.1 GCA_035384565.1 Planctomycetota bacterium
GGGCGGCCCGGGCCACGCTCTACGAGGTCGTCTGCCAGGACACGAACGAGGAGGAGCGCTCGCGCAGGCGGCGGAGAAGCGATGCTTACGAGCGAACAAGCCATCGTCGCGTATGAGGGGAGCCGCGCGAGCCCCGACCGGCTGACCCGCCGCGCCCACGCGCACTACGAGGGCTACGCGAGGCAGATGCTGCTCGCCTACCGGCACGGCGCCGGGAAGACCCGCCGTGAGCTCCATCGCTCCGTGGAGGGCATCCTGGCGGACGAGCCGGACTGCGAGACGCGGCGCGTGCAGGCGTTCTGTAAGCTCCTCGATGACGCAAGCCAGTTCGACAGCGACCCGACGGGGAGGGCCGCGAAGCTCCGCCTCCAGGTCTTCGAGCTCGCGGCGGAGCGCCACCCGCTCGTCGAGCGGCGCGACCAACTCTTCGAGAACACCGAGGCGGAGGTCAAGGCCCGTATCGCGGAGCAGCTGGGCCGGCCCTGGGACGAGTTCGAGGGCGCCCTGTACGCGGATGTCCTGGACTTCCAGCGCCTGAGGGCCTTTGAGCCAGGCTACCCGGACGCGGCGGCACTCCTCGCCCGCTACAACGTGGCACAGGTCCAGGCCTGCCTCTATCGCGCGGAGCGGGTCGTCGTCACCGCCGAGGCCGACTTCAAGACCATCCTCCGCTACGCCAAACTCGCCCAGCTTCTCCACGACCTCCGGCGCCTCGGCCCATCACGCTATCGCATCGAGCTTTCCGGCCCGGCCTCCGTGCTCCGCGAGACCCGCAGGTACGGCGTGAGCTTCGCGCGGTTCCTCCCCGCGCTCCTCGCGTGTCGCGAGTGGGCATTGGAGGCGAGTGTGCGGACTCCATGGGGCCGCCCTGCGCGCCTGGCGCTCACCAGCCGCGACGGCCTGCACGGCCACCTTCCGTCACCGGAGGAGTTCGACTCGACTCTGGAGGAGAGCTTCGCCGCGAAGTTCGGCGACGCACGGGACGGCTGGAGCCTGCATCGAGAGGCGGAGATCCTCTTCGAGGGCCAGACGGCCTTCGTGCCCGACTTCGCCTTCCGGCACGAGGACGGCACGATGGTGCTCTTCGAGATTGTCGGCTACTGGACGCCTGAGTACCTGGCGAAGAAGCGCGAGACCCTGCGCCTCTTCCGCGACCATCGCATCCTTCTGGCCGTGGCCGAGCGGTGCCTGCGGCCCGGGGCCTCGGTCCCGGAGGACGTGATCGTGTACAAGACAGCCATCCGGCTCGCACCCGTCCTGGCCGCCCTGGAGCGGATCCGGTCGGCGTGCCCCTGAAGCAGGCAATGCAGACAGCCCTTCCCCCACGGACCTGGCGACCCGATCCCGCAAGCGACGCGCTCGACACCATCGCACACACGCTCGACACTACCGCTGAAGAAGAACACCCCGTCTCACAGACAGCACGGCGACAGGCGGAGCGAGGCGGGCCGAGTTCGGGCGGGGCATTCCCCACGTCCAGAGCCAACCCTCCCAGAGTACCAAGAGGCCCAGACTGCCCACGCACTGTAAGCCCGTGGATTCGCGCGGAGCAAGCCCCCGCACTAGCAGGGGCCAGCAAGGGCATAGTCCGACCACACGGCCGCGTGCCCCCGGCGTCGCCCGTCGGCAGCCAGGGGCGGCCCAGGTTGGCCCAGGGGGCGCCCCTTCGCATCCGTTCGGCCAAGGTTCCGGGCGCCGGCAGACAGGCGGCCCCTGGGCCGACATGCGCTTGGCC
>DAOOIT010000159.1 GCA_035384565.1 Planctomycetota bacterium
GGGGTGCCCCCCGAAAAATCGCCCGAAAATCGTCCTCACTGACGAACTTGGGCTAGCTACCTCTTCCGTGAAGGGGCAAGCGGCTACGTGGGCAAACGCCTTCACCTGACCAAGGTGAGCGAGACGACGGATGCGGAGGCGATCCAGGCCCTCCGCCGCCGCAAGGCCCCCATCGCCTGCGAGCCAGGTGAGGGAGAAGCCCGATATCTGGTCATCTTCCATGTTGACCGGGTTCGCCCCCTGGTTGGCGACTGAGCGATCTGGGACGCACCAGCATGAAGCGCCTGCCAATCCGTTCTTCGCTACTCCTTGTTGCCTGGGTGTTCCTTGACGCGGGCGTTGCCTGGGCACACAAGCCGATCTTCGCTGATGGCGCAGCCACCGATGCGGCCAACGCGGTGCCGGTGAACGACGTTGATGTCTCCATGGTGACCTACCACGCTGCCACGCAGCACTCGCCACGGGTGTGGATTGCCTTCGAGGGACAGAGGGGCAAGGAGATCGAGCTTCAGCTCGGCGTGCCGCGAATAGAGCGGCTCAAGGGCGTCAGGCCCGCTGCCGCCGTCATCGGGCCAGGGTTGCCGCAGTGGAAGGGGGAGTTCGACGCCCCGGCCGGCCTGGGCGGTGTGGCGTTCGGCACCGCCGGAGGCCCGGAGCCCACGACTTTCCACGAGCCGTTCACTGGCACGAATTCCTGGTTGTTTGCGAAGCAGAAGCTGGTTCTGCCCGAGGCGGGACGCTACTACCTTGTGGGGTATCTGCCCGACCGCGGCGAGGGGAAGTTCTGGCTCGCCTTCGGGCATAAGGAGGCGTATGGCCTTGGGGACTGGTTGCGGCTGCCTGGCTGGATTGCGAAGGTGAGGCGATTCCACGAGGTCGGTGGCGTGCCACGATGGGTCTGGGTTATCGGCGCGCTGGGAGTTGCTGTCGCAGTGTGGTGAAGAGGACGCCCGCTCTGTGCGGCGGCGGAGAACGAGACGTGAGACTTGGCACAAGAAGTGCCGTAGCCCTTGGGATATGCCTGGCGGCCTGCTTCGGGGCGGCGGCCCTCGGCGCCCTGTTCACCGGGCCGGCTGTGAGAACCTGGTATCAGGAGATACGCAGGCCGGCGTTCTCGCCGCCCGACTGGGTTTTCGGCCCCGTGTGGACGGTTCTCTACACGATGATGGCGGTGGCGGCCTGGCTGGTGTGGCGGAAGGCGGACGCGCCGGGGCGCGCAGCAGCGCTGGTGCTCTTTGGGGTTCAGCTCGCGCTCAATGCCGCCTGGTCGCCGATCTTCTTCGGCCTGAGGAGCTTCGGCGGGGCGCTCGCGGACATCGTGGCGCTCTGGCTTGCCATCGTCGCCTCGCTCGTGGCCTTCTGGCGTATCTCGATGCCTGCGGGCGTTCTCCTGGCTCCCTACCTCGCTTGGGTCAGCTTCGCCGCGGTGCTCAACGTGGCAATCTGGCGCCTGAACCCCTGAGAGGGGCTTCGACCCTTGCGGGCTCCGGCCACTCCAGCTCACCTGAGGGATGAGCGAGCATGGGAGGGGTGGCTCTCATGCTCGCCCCTACGCTCTGCGTGGGGGCGGTGATGCGGACGCTCCCGCGTCCAA
>DAOOIT010000160.1 GCA_035384565.1 Planctomycetota bacterium
ACCTCGCCCTCCTCGATCTCGGCCGTGCCCCTGGCCGGCAGATGCACCGAGCGCTTCGAGTTGGCCAGGTGAAGCGTCAGGGGCTGGAACTTCAGGTTCTTGATCTCGACCATGTGCAACGGCCTCCTTTCAGCCGGTTGGCTCGTGGGTCCGCGCCTCGTCCAGGGCGGGACCCTGGTACTCGAAGATACGGGTGAGAATCAGCTTGCCCGTCTCGACCTCGCCGCCGTAGACTGGGCAGTCCTCGATCCGATACCTGCCCGACGCCTGCTTCAAGTTCGTCAGGTTCACCCGCCCAAGGCCCCCCATCGGAGTCAATTCGGTCAGGGCCAGCTTGGCGGCATCGGGCGGGATCTCGATCTCCCGATGGAAGGCGAAGAAGGCGACGGCCTTCGCGGCGAGGTCCAGAAGCTCCGCATCCTTCGCCGTCGTGGCGATGATCTCGAAGTCGAGGTGGTAGAGCCGGGGATAGGGCCGCTCCTCGTACGTCAACGCGTCCGTGTCCTTCACGATCTCCTTTGCCATCGTGCGCCGGGGCTTGTCCTCGACCAGGACCGGCCCCTGGAGGACCAGCGATGGCAGCCGGGTGACCTCGAACGCGTCGTCTGGCGGCACGAGGACCGCGTTCGCCGCGATCTCCGCCTGGACCAGGCGGATGAACGACTCGACTACATCCCTAACCGAGAACACTGTGGATCGCCTCTCTATAGTTCTTCATGATCTCGTCACGGTACTGCTCCATCACGGGATGGAGGAATGGCCGCGGCGGGAGGATGATCACGGCGCCGTTGGGGTGGTTGATCGTGGCGCCGTACTCCATGATCGCCCCGATGTTCGCCATCTCGTCGCCTTCCTTGTTCCTCGTGCCCCGCAGCAGCCCCACGAAGGCTCTGTCGCCCAACACCAGTTGGGTGACCGAAGCCAGCAGGAAGCCCGTGTCGATAAGCGCCTTGGAGGAGCCTTTCCGCTCGATGGTGCTCTGAGCCAGCCGCGCGAAGGGCACACCGCCAGGCGCCTGGGATGTGATCCCCTTCTTGATCTCGCGCACCAGCAACATGGCGTTCTTGACCGTCGCCTGGCGCAGCGCCTGGGCGAGCCGGGCGCCAAGGTTGGTCCCCAGCACCTGCTTCGCCTTCTCCCAGTCGCCGAACCGGCTAACGCTCATGGTGCTTCACCAGTTGAACGGTCTTGTGGGTCACCAGGCCGAAGAGCCGCTCCTCGACCACAGTCAGAACCTTGAACAACGTCACGCCGAGATGGGCGGCCCCGCCGCCCTCGGATGTCACGCGGTCGCCAGCCTCGATCTCCTGCTCGGGCAGGACCGAGATGACCGCGTCGGCGCCCATTGCCTTGAGCGTCTCTTGCGGCGTCGGCACGAACTCGTAGGCGAACTCGCCGGCGTCGGTGTAGTCTGGCTCGTCCGAGCCATAGAGCCGCTCCCCGGACGCCGGGGGCACGAAGCGATGGCCCTTCTGCCCGGCGGCGAGGATCATCGCCCGCACGTCGGCGACGATGGCCGCCT